>DKBI01000049.1 GCA_002451175.1 Betaproteobacteria bacterium UBA6904 | reverse complement strand
ATGATCGCCGACGGCCTGTTCAAGCGCTTTCCCTGCGACGCGATCTTCGGCATGCACAACCGGCCCGGCATGGGGCTCGGCCGCTTTGCCGTGCGCGCGGGCGCGATGATGGCGGGCGGCGCCTTCTTCGACATCGACATCGAGGGCCGCGGCGCGCACGGCGCGCGGCCCGAGGCGGGCGTGGACTCGGTGCTGGTCGCCGCGCACGTCACCGCCGCCCTGCAGTCGATCGTCGCGCGCAACGTGCGCCCCACGGAGACGGCGGTCGTGTCGGTGACGCAGATCCACAGCGGCGACGCGTACAACGTCATTCCGCAGACCGCGCGCCTCTCGGGCACCGTGCGCGCGTTCTCGAAGGACGTCATGGACCTCGTCGGCCGCAACCTGGCGCGCATCGCCGAAGGCGTGGCCGCCGGGTTCGGCGCCACCGCGAAGACCGACTACCGGCCGATCTTCGCGCCGCTCGTCAACGACGCGCAGGAGGCCGAGTTCGCCGCGTCGATCTGCGCGGAAATCGTCGGCGCCGAGAACGTCAAGCGCGACCCGGCGCTCAACATGGCCTCGGAAGATTTCTCCTTCATGCTGAACGAGGTGCCGGGCTGCTACATCAACGTCGGCAACGGCGAGGGCGAAGGGGCCTGCGAGGTGCACAATCCCTCCTATGACTTCAACGACGCGGCGCTGCCCTACGGCGCGGGCTTCTTCGTGCGCCTCGTGGAGCGGCGGCTCGCGCCGGCCTGAGGCGCGGCGGGCCCGATGACGACCGCCGTCGGCCTGATCGGCCTGGGCGCGATGGGCCTGGGCATGGCGAGCTCGCTGCGCCGCGCCGGGTTCGAGGTGCATGTCTGCGACGTGCGGCGCGCCGCGGCGGAAGCCTTCGCGGCCGAGGGCGGCGTGGCCTGCAGCTCGCCTGCCGACGTCGCCGCAGGCTGCGACGTGATCTTCTCGGTGGTGGTGAACGCCGAGCAGACCGAGGCGGTGCTGTTCGGCGCCGACGGCGCAGCGGCCGCGATGCGCCCGGGCAGCGTGTTCGCCCTGTGCAGCACCGTGCCGCCGGCGTTCGCCGCGAGCCTCGCGCAGCGTCTCGCGACGCAGGGCCTGCTGATGCTGGACGCGCCGATCTCCGGCGGTCCCGCGCGGGCGGCCCGCGGCGAGATGACCATGATGACGGCGGGCAGCCCCGCCGCGTATGCGAAGTGCGAGGGCATGCTCTCGGCCATGGCGGCGAAGGTCTACCGCCTGGGCGATGCGCCCGGCACCGGCTCAAAGGTGAAGATCATCAACCAGCTCCTCGCCGGCGTGCACATCGCCGCGGCGGCCGAGGCGATGGCGCTCGGCATTCGCGAGGGCGTCGCGCCCGAGGCGATCTACGAGGTCATCACGCACAGCGCGGGCAATTCCTGGATGTTCGAGAACCGCATGGCGCACGTGCTGGCCGGCGATTTCACGCCGCTTTCGGCGGTCGACATCTTCGTCAAGGACCTCGGCCTCGTGCTGGATACCGCGCGCGCGAGCAAGTTCCCGCTGCCGCTCACGGCCGCCGCGCACCAGATGTTCCTGCTCGCCTCCAGCGCCGGCTACGCGAAGGAGGACGACGCGGCGGTCATCAAGATCTTCCCCGGGATCACGCTGCCCGGCAAACGCGGGGACTGAGGGCGCGCCGGCATGCTGCTCGGTTGCATCGCGGACGATTTCACCGGCGCGACCGATCTCGCCAACATGCTGGTGCGGGGCGGCATGCGCACGGTGCAGGCGATCGGCGTGCCCGACCGCGCCCCGCGGGACGTGGACGCGGTGGTCGTCGCGCTCAAGTCGCGCACGATCGCGCCCGCCGACGCCGTCGCGCAGTCGCTCGCCGCGCTGCGCTGGCTGAAGGACAGCGGCGCGCGGCAGATCTACTTCAAGTACTGCTCGACGTTCGACTCCACGCCGCGCGGCAATATCGGGCCGGTGACCGAGGCGCTGATGCAGGCGCTCGCGACCGGGTTCACCATCGCCTGCCCGGCCTTTCCCGAGAACGGCCGCACGCTGTTCCGCGGCTACCTGTACGTGGGCGACGTGCTGCTCTCGGAATCGGGCATGAAGGACCATCCGCTCACGCCGATGACCGATGCGAATCTGGTGCGCGTGCTGCAGGCGCAGACCCGGCGCAAGGTCGGGCTCGTCCGGTTCGACGCCGTGGCGCGCGGCGCCGCCGCGATCCGCGAGCGCTTCGCCGAGCTGCAGCGGCGCGGCGAGACGATCGCGATCGTCGATGCGGTCTCCGATGCCGACCTCGCCGCGATCGGCGAGGCTTGCGAGGACCTGCCGCTCGTCACCGCGGGTTCGGGCGTCGGGCTGGGGCTCGCCCTGTGCGCGCGCGCCAAGGGCCGCCTCGGCCACGCCGCCTCGGCCGCCGCGCTGCCGCGCGTCGAGGGGCTCGCGGCGATCATTTCGGGATCCTGCTCCGCAGCGACCAACGGGCAGGTGGAGTCCTGGCGCGCCGGCCGCCCGGCATTTCGCGTTGATCCCCTCGCGCTGGCGGCCGGCGAACCCGTGGTCGCCGAGGCGCTCGCGTGGTCGCGGGCGCGCGTCGCCAACGAACCAGTGCTCCTCTACGCCACGAGCCAGCCTGACGAGGTGCGGGCCGTGCAGGCCAAGCTCGGCGCGCAGGTCGCGGGCGAACTGATCGAGAGCGCGCTCGCCGGCATCGCGAAGGGGCTGGTCGGCGCCGGCGTGCGCAAGCTCGTGGTCGCGGGCGGCGAGACCTCGGGCGCCGTGGTGCAGGCTCTGGGCGTGCGCCTGTTGCGCATCGGCCCGCAGATCGATCCCGGCGTGCCGTGGACCCTGGCCGAGGGCGAACCGCCGATCGCCCTCGCGCTCAAATCCGGGAATTTCGGCAGCGTGGATTTCTTCGCCAAGGCCCTGGAGCAGATCGGATGAGCAGCGAGTCGGCCGCGCGCGACGCCATCTGCCGCATCGCGAAATCGATTTTCGACCGCGGGCTCACGCACGGCTCGACCGGCAACGTGAGCGCGCGGCTCGACGACGGATGGCTGCTGACGCCGACCGGCTCCTCCCTCGGCCACCTCGACCCGGCAAGGCTGTCGAAGCTCGACTGGAGCGGCCGCCTGCTGTCCGGGGATCCGCCGTCGAAGGAGAACTTCCTGCACCTCGCGATGTACGAGGAGCGCGCGAAGTCGGGCGCGCCGGCAGGCGCGGTCGTGCACCTGCATTCGACGCATTCCGTCGCCGTCTCGGTGCTCGAGGACGTGAACCCGCAGGATGTGCTGCCGCCGATGACGGCGTATTACGTCCTGCGCGTGGGCGCGCTGCCGCTCGTGCCGTATTTCGCGCCCGGCGACCTGCAACTCGCCGAGGCCGTGCGGCGCTTCGCGTCCCGGCATCACGCGGTGCTGCTCGCCAATCACGGGCCGGTCGTCGCGGGGTCGTCGCTGGCCGCCGCCGCGGACGCGGCCGAAGAACTCGAGGAGACCGCGAAGCTCTACCTCCTCCTGCGCCACGAGCGCATCCGCAGGCTCACCGCCGAGCAGGTCGCCGCGCTGCGCTCGCCGCCGAAATCCTGACCCCATCCACGCGAGGCCGCCATGCCCAGAGTCGCCGCAAACCTTTCCATGATGTACCAGGAGCACCCCTTTCTCGAGCGCTTCGCCGCCGCGGCGCGCGACGGCTTCCAGGGCGTCGAGTACCTCTTCCCGTACGAGCATCCCGCAGCGGCGCTGCGGGCGCAGCTCGACGCGCACGGCCTCGAGCAGGTGCTGTTCAACACCGCGCCGGGCGACTGGGCGAAGGGCGAACGCGGCCTCGGCTCGCTTCCCGGTCGCGAGGACGAGTTCCGGCGCACGTTCGAGCAGGCCCTGGCCTATGCGGACGCGCTCGGCAACAGGCGGCTGCACGTCATGGCGGGCCTCGTGCAGCCGGGCCGCACGCGGGACGAGCATCGCGCGACCTACGTGCAGAATCTCACCTGGGCCGCGCAGCAGCTCGGCGCGCGCGAACTGCTCCTCGTCATCGAGCCGATCAACACGCGCGACATCCCGGGATTCTTCCTCAACCGGCAGGACGAGGCGCACGCGATCTGCCGCGAGGTCGCCGAGCGCGTCGGGCGGGCGCGCGTCAAAGTGCAGATGGATTTCTACCACTGCCAGATCGTCGAAGGCGATCTGGCGACGAAGTTCCGCCAATACGCGAAGGACGTGGGCCACATCCAGGTGGCCGGCGTGCCCGAGCGCCACGAGCCCGACGCCGGCGAAGTGAACTACCCGTATCTCCTCGCGCTGATCGACGAGCTCGGCTACGACGGCTGGGTCGCCGGCGAATACCGGCCGCGCGGCGCGACCAGCGCCGGCCTCGCCTGGGCGCGGCCCTGGCTCAGGNNCCGTGTAGCGCCGCGTGATCAGCTCGTCGAGCTTGAGCTTGCCGGCCATGTACAGATTGAGCATCCGCGGAAAATCGACGCGCGGCACGCAGGTGCCGAAGTAGCTGCCCTGCAGAGTCTTCTCCTCGAACACCATGGTCATCGGCTTGAAGGACATCGCCTCGGTCGGGCGCGCCACGCCGACGATCACCGCCTTGCCGCCGCGGCGGATCGCCCGGTAGGCCGCCTCGGCGAGCGGCCCCGCGCCCACGCACTCGAACGCGTAGTCGGGCCCGATGCCGGTCATCTTCTTCAGCGCCTTCGCGACGTCCTCGCCCGGCTTCGCGAGCAGCGTGTCCGTCGCGCCGAACTGCTTCGCCAGGGCGAGCTTCGCCTCCATGGTGTCCACCGCGATCACGCGCTCGGCACCCGCGATCACCGCGCCCTGGATCGCGTTGAGGCCGACGCCGCCGCAGCCCAGCACGGCGACCGTCGCGCCCGGCTCCACGCGCGCGGTGTTGAATACCGCGCCGACCCCGGTCGTGACCGCGCAGCCGACGAGCGCCGCGCGATCGAGCGGGATCTTCGGGTCGATCTTCACCACGTTTTCCACCGACAGCGTCGCGTACTCGGCCATGACCCCGCAGCCCGAGAAGATGCCGAGCGGCTGGCCGGCCTGATCGCGCGTGCGCGGCGTGCCCTCGAGCGGCGTCGTCAGCGCCTTGTGCTGCTGCAGGCACAGCACGGGCCGGCCGGCGGCGCAGAACCGGCAGGTCCCGCACATGTAAATGAACGAGGAGACGACGTGATCGCCGACCGCGAGTCCCGTGACGCCCTCGCCCACCTCGACGACCTCGCCCGCGGCCTCGTGGCCCAGCACCAGCGGCGGCGGCAGCGCGATCGTCCCATTGGTCGCCGACAGGTCGGAGTGGCACACGCCGCAAGCCGCCACCTTCACCATCACCTCGCCGCGCTTGGGCGAATCGACGCGGATTTCCTCGACGACGACCGGCTTGTTCAATTCACGGCAGATCACTGCTTTGGCGGTGCGGGCCATGCGACGCTCCGATGAGGATTCGAGTGGTTCGAGTATAGCGGCACGCCTCGCGGGCGCGGCGCTCAGCGGTTCTCGTAAGGCGGAGGGGACTCCCGCCGCTCCCCGGGCCTCGGAAGCTGCCGCGCGAGCCGCCATCCCATGCCGACGATCACCAGCACCGCGAGCAGCAACGCGCCCCAGAGCCAGAGTTTGCGCGCGTCCATGCGCGCGACGTATGCGCGCAGCGACTCGAGCGTGCCGGGGGCCGGTCGCTCGCGCGTCGTGATCGGCCCGAGCTGCGCGCGCAGTGCCGGCAGCGGCCTGTCCACCGCGTAGCCGGGCACCAGCGTCTCGACGGGCATCGCGGTCGGCTGCGCCTGGGCGTCGCCGAACGCCACGCGGAACGGCCCCTCGCCGCGCGCAACGAACACGAGCCGGTGCGGCCGGTAGCCCGCGACGAGTACCGGCACGCCGCTGCCGAGACCGCCGCCGCGCGTGTCCACGCGCAGCACCCAGCGCCGCGCTGCGGTCGGCGCCACGTCCAGGTCCGGGTTGACCAGCGCTTCGCCCTGGTGCTGCAGCCGATAGAGCACCGTCGAGACGAGGACGCGCGCGGGGCCGCCGGGGCGGTCCTGCAGGAGAATCGAGGCGCCGGCAAGCGCATTCTCCTGCGGCAGCTCCACGCGCACCCGGTCCACGAGCAGCGCGGGCGGCAGCGCAAACACGAATTCGCCGGGCTTCTCGCCCGGCGCACCGGCAGCGCGATGCCACGCACGGGCGGCGTCCGCGACCGCATCGACCTGCACTGCGGTCACGCGCTGGAAGGCGAGATCCTCCCGCGCCGCGCGCCACGTGACGCGCAGGTACTTCGCCTTCGATGGCGTGATTTCGACGCCACGCCGCTCGAGCAGCAGTTCGCCCTGGCGCAAGACGACGAGCTTGCCGGATCCGACGCCGCGCCACGATTGCAGATCATCGCTCGCCTCGACCCGCAGATCGAGCGTCTCGCCCTCGGCCACGTCGGGCCATGCGAAGCGCAGCTCGCGCAGCGGAACCGCCACGGCCGTCGCGTCGATCACGTAACCGAGCAGGCGACGGCCCGCGTCCCGTCGCGCTCCCGGCGCGACGACGGCGCTCAGCGTGCCGTCGGGCCGGCGCTCTACCCGCATGGCGAGTTCCTCCAGGGGACGCCCCGCCGGGCCGACAATGGGGAACATCGGCAGCGCGACCGCCTCGCCGGGCTTGCGCTCCGTCGCCGGCGCGCGCAAGAGCGCGTGCGGCACGACCTCGCCGGCGCCATTCAGCACGCGCAGATCGCCGAGGTCGCTGCGCTCCGCCCCGCGGTAGATCGCCTCGGGAAGCTCGAGCGCGTGAAACGCCCCGCGGCCCTCGAGGACGAGGTCCGCCGCGTGACGGAAATCGGGCAGCGTTTCCGGCGCTGCCAGCGCGCACGCCGGCGCAAGAATCAGCACGGTCTTCAGGAGCCAGCTCATCCTTCCTCCTTCGCGTCCCGCGGCGGCACCGGCGCCAGGTAGCCGATCAACAGCAGCAGCACGCCGACGCCGAGGAAGGACACGATGCGCTCGACGCCGCCGATCGTCTGCAGATCGAGCAGGAACAGCTTCACCACCACGACGGCGAGCAGCGCGCCGCCGCACATCCAGAGCACGCGCAGGCGCCGGCGGTTCGCCAGCACCATCACGATCAGCGCGAGGGCCGACCAGAATACCGAGAAGGCCGTCTGCACGAGCGTCGAGTGCCACATCGCCTCCCAGCGGAACGGCACCGCGGCCCAGTGGTGCAGGGTGCGCAGCAGGATGCCGTTCGCCCAGAGGAATCCGGTCGCGCCGAGCAGGATCGGCGCGCTCTCCAGCACGCGCTCCGTAGCGGGCCCGCGCTCGGCGCCGCGCAGCGCGCGCCACCAGACGGCCGAGACCACGACGATCAGGCCCACGGCCAGATCGAGCGGATTGAGCAGCGGCACATAGGCGAGCGGCCGCGGGTCGCCGCGGCTCGAGACGTTGATGTAGACGATCCAGGCCCAGAGGGCGGCGATCACGGGAAGCAGCGCCGTCGTCAAATAGAGCGACCGATGCGGGCCGACGGGCCAGCGGCTCTGCTCGGTGCGCGTCGCCACCCACGCGGCGAGCGCTGCGGGCACCAGCGGTCGCGCGATGTCGGACCAGATGCGCCCCTCGCCAACCGCGGCGTCCACCTGCCAGGCGCATTCCCATCCGCCGAGGATGGCGAGCAGCCACAGCACGACGCAGTGGCTCGCACGCGCAAGTGGGGCGGGCAGATCGCCCTCGACCTGCGCGAGGATCGCGTAGAGCGCCGCGAACGCCGCGGGCCAGGCGAGATAGCCGTACCCGGCGAAGGGATGCGCGCGGTGATCGGCCCAGAAGCTTGCCCAGATCACCATGACAGCGAGCAACCCGAGCGCCCCGAAAGCCGCCATGCGCCAGTCGAGGCGACGACGGAGCGCGAGAAGCGCAAGCGACGACAGCGTCGAGTAGCCCAATTGCACGCTCAGTATCGCCCCGTACGACGCGTGCCGGCGCGCCTCCTCCCAGCCGGTGCCGAGCCACCACATCAGGCCCCACGCGAAGAGCGTCGCGGCTGCCAGGCGCATGAAGTCCGGCGACTCCTCTTCCCGCGCGCGCAATTGCCAGGCGCAGAGCAGGCCGGCCAACGCGATCGTCAGCCCGCCGACGAATCCACTGTTGAGCAGCGGCGTCGGCGCGACCGGAGCCGCGCTCACCAGAAACGCGATGCCCGCCGCCGGCTGCAGCAGCAGGCCGAAATACTGCGCGAGAACCCGGCGCTGGCGCGTGCCGACCCAGAGCGCCGCGGCGCCCTCGAGCGCCCAGGTGGCCGCGGTCCAGCGCCCGTCGAAGGCATACGGGATCGCGAGCGTCGCGAAGGCGATGCCGAGCGCGAGGAAGGACTCCACCAGCAGCTGCAGCGTCTCGCGCTGCCTGCGCCAGAGCAGGTAGGCGAGCGTGCAGTAGAACGCGCCCAGCGCGACCGCGCTCCACGCCGCGCCATATTCGATTTCCCCGACGAGCTCGAGCTGCAGCGCCGACACGACCAGCGGCGTGCCGAACACGAGTACCGAATCGACGTAAGCGTTCAGGCGCGGCGCCCGGCGCCACGCGTAGAGGACCGCAATCGCCACGTAGAGCAGGAAGAAGACGATCAGGAACGGCTGCGTGGTCTCGAAATGCTCGGGCCGGTAGTAGGTGGCCCCCCAGAAGGATCCGATGGCGAACGTGAACGCGAACCCGAGGAGGTTGAGCGCCCGCCAGGCCTTGTGCCGGGCGACGTACAGCACGCCGAGGTCGAGCACGACGTAATAGCTGAACAGCGCGACGTGGCTGCCCGCGCCCGTCGAGGCGAGCAGCGGCGCCAGGAAGCCGCCCGTGACGCCCGTGATCGCGAGCGCGCGCGAATCCTGCACGATCGCCAGCACGGCCGACGCGAACGCGATCACGACGAGCAGCGCGAACGCAAGTTCGGCGGGCATCAGCTTCCAGAGGCGGAAGGCGCCGAACACGACCAGATACAGCACGCCGACGCCGCCGCCCTGCAGCACGAGCCCGTAGCCGCCCGCGCGATCCCGCAGCCGCCAGCCGACGAGCAGCATGACGACGGCGCCGAACGCGATGCCCGCCAGCCGGATCTCGATCGGCACGTCGACATGCTCGGCCGCGTAGCGCACGAGGAACGCCACGCCAAAGAAGAGGACCAGCACGCCGACGCGCACCAGCGCGTTGCCGCCGAAGAACCAGTTCCACAGCCAGTTCGGTCCGTGCAACTCGACGCTGCGATCCCCCGCCGGGCGCGCCGCCGGCCGCTCCTCGATCGGCTCGGGTTTTTCCGCGGTGGGTTGCGGTTGCCCGGATGCCGCGGGCGCTGACGCCGCAAGGGGCTCTGCGATTGAAGCGCTCGCCTCTGGCAGCCGCGCGTCCTGGGCGGACGCCCGCGCCGGCTCGATCATGTCCGCAACCGGCGGTTGCTCGATGGCACCCGACCCCGAGCCGCGCTTCAGCGCGTTCTCCAACTGCGTCACGCGATGCGTCAGCCAGACGACGTGCTCCCGCAGGCGATCCGGATCCCGGAGGTCGGGCGAATTCGGATCCGTGGCGGAGCGCGCCGCGCGCGCCTCGGTCCCCGCATCGCGCGCGCCCGGCGCCGGCCTGCGAAGCCAGCGCCCGAGCCATGCGCCCGCAACGCAGCCGGCGACCGCGCCCCAGAATTCGCCGATCGCGGCACCGAGGATGAAGCCGAGAATTCCCAGCACCCAAGGCATGCGCATTCCTCCTTGTCGGTCCGGCATCGGCGGCCGTCAGGCCGCCCTGTCCTGCCTCGCGCGGCACGCCGCCAGCGCCTGCAGCAGGGCGTCGGGCAAGGCGCGCAATGCAGCGCGATCGTACGCGCCCATCAGTGCCACCTGCACCCAGTTGCGCCGAACGAGATATTGGCTGCGCGCACTCAGTTCGTAGCCCGCGCCCTCCATGGCCGTCGCCAGCGCGAGCGACGGCACGTCGCGCGGCACGCAAAGGGTCGTAATCGCCGGACTCGCGCACGCGTCTGGCGCAAGGACCTCGATGCCGCTTGCGCGCAGCGCGTCGCGCAGCCACCGGGTGTCTCGCAGAGCCTGGGCGTGCTGCCGGCCGACGTCGCAATGCTCGAGAGCCGCGCACAATGCGGCGATGAGGTTGGACGAATGCGTGAACGGCGCGCTGCGATGGGCAAGCCACACGGAAAGATCCAGGTAGCTCGGCGTGCAGGGCGCCGGCTCGGGCGCGGCCGCACCAAGCAGCACGATCCCGATGCCGGCATATGCCGCCAGGCCCTTGGCGCTGGAGGCCGTCGCGAGGCGCACGCCCCGCATGTCGAATGGCAGGTTGCCAAGCGTGCTCATGCAGTCGACGCAGAGCGCGCAGCGCGCTGTAGCAGCAATGCGCTTGAGCATGTCCAGGTCGTTGACGACGCCCGTGGAGGTCTCGCAATGCACCGCCCAGAGCCAATCCGCACCGGTGGCACGGAGCGCCGCGCGAATCTCCTCCTCGCGGAACGGCTCGCCCCAGGGGCGGCTCAGCGGCTCGAACTGCAGCCCTGCGCGGCCTGCCTGATCGATCAGGCGCTCGCCGAACTCGCCGTTCGCGAGCACGACGCCGCGCCTGCCAAGCCCTCGGAGCGCCTGCGCCACGACCTCGTTCGCCAGCGTCCCGGAGCCGAGCAGCAGCGCAGCGTCCTGCGCCGCCGTCATCTCGCATAGGCGCCGCCGGGCGCGGTCCGCAAGCTCGAGGAAATCCTGTCCGCGATGAGAGACCGCGGCCTGTCTCAGGGACTCGCGGACCGCCGGATGCGGCATGACGGGCCCCGGAAGAAACTGCGCCGGCTTGTGCACGGGCGCCGCGACGCCCCCCGCACCGAGTCCGAGCGCCTTGCCGCCACGGGCGACGAAGGCCTCCAGGGTGAGATACATCGGCTGGTAGCGCGCGCCCTCGACGCCCACGAGCGGGCCGAACGGCACGCAACCGAGGTGCGCGTACAGGTCGAGCTGACGCGTGGTGCCCGAGATCAGGCCGAGGTCGTGCCCATCCTGCACCGCGCGCCGGGCGGCGAACGCCAGCAGATCACGCAGCAGCCGCGTGCCGCGCAATGCCGGTCGCACGGCGAGCAGCCGGAGTTCGCACGCCGATCCGTGAGGCGGCAGGTAGTCGTCCAGGTTCGCGAGCTTTTGATCGAGCGAGAACGGCCGGCGCGCGCGCAGAGCGAGCATGCCGAGCACGGTGCCCGACGCATCGACGCCGATGACATAAGTGTTCTCGGCGTCGAAACGATCCACCAGCCGGCGCCTCGCGTTCGCGACGTGCTGCGGAATCTCCTCGACGAACGTGGCGTAGTTGAGCGCGTGAATCTGCTCGCGCTCGGCGTCGGTCTCGGCCAGCTTGATGCGATACGGCGTCATCGGCATTCACCTCCAATCGCCGCGCAGGGCCTGGACCTGCGCCTGCAACGCGTCCGGGCTCGCGGCGGTCGCCGGCACGGGGGCGCCCACCGCGAGGCCGATCTTTGCGAAGGGCCGCAGCCGCCAGGGCTTGCTCATCGCCGCACCGTCCTTGCGCGAGAAGAAGGACCCCCACAGCCCGCGCAGCGCCATCGGCACCACGGGCACCGGATCGCTTTGCAGGATGCGGGCCACCCCGGGCCGGAAGGGCTCCATCTCGCCCGTGCCGGTCAGGCGCCCCTCGGGAAAGATCGCCACGAGGTCGCCGGCGCGCAGCGCGGCGGACACCTCGGCGAACGCGCGCTCCATCATCGCCGGATCCTCCTTCGCCGGCGCGATCGGAATCGCCTTGCCGGTGCGAAACACGAACGAGATGAGCGGCAGCTTGAAGATGCGGTGGTCCATGACGAAGCGGATCGGCCGCCGGCACGCCGCGGCGATCACCAGGGCATCGACGAGGCTGACGTGGTTGCACACGACCAGCGCCGGGCCCTCCTCCGGAATGTTCTCCTGCCCGCTCTTTTCCAGCCGGTACACGGAATGGATGAGCATCCAGACGATGAAGCGCATGAGGAACTCCGGCACGAGGCCGAAGATGTACAGCGCGACCGCCGCATTCATCAGCGCGGTGACGAGGATCAGCTGGGGGATCGTCACGCCGGCGCCGAAGAGGACGATCGCCAGCGCCGCCGCCGCCACCATGAAAACCGCGTTGAGGATGTTGTTGCCGGCGATGATGCGCGAGCGGTGGCTCGGCTCGCTGCGCGTCTGGATGAGCGCGTACAGCGGAACGATGTAGAAGCCGCCGAACAGACCGATCAGCCCCAGATCCGCGAGCAGGCGCCAGTGGCCCGGATCCCGCACGAACGCGCCGAGGCTCACCGGACCGTGATCGATGTGGCTGGCGGTCGCCCACCACAGGTCGATGCCGAACAGCGTCAGGCCGATGGCGCCGAAGGGCACGAGCCCGATCTCCACCTTGTGGCCGGACAGCCGCTCGCAGAGCAGGGACCCCGCACCGATGCCGATGGAGAACACCACCAGCAGGAGCGTCACCACGTGCGCATCGGCCTGCAGGATGTTCTTCGACAGGTTGGGAAACTGGGTCACGAAGATGGCGCCGTAGAACCAGAACCAGGAGATGCCGAGGATGGACAGGAACACGGTCCGGTTCTGGCGCGCGAAATGGAGGTTGCGCCAGGTCTCCGTGATCGGGTTCCAGTTGATCGAAAGGCCCGGGTCGGCCGCCGGCGCGCGCGGAATCCACCGCGAGAGGGCGATGCCGGCGGCGGAGAACGCCAGGGTGGACAGCGCCACGCCGGCGACGCCCCACCCCGGCTGCGTCACCATCCAGCCGCCGTAGACCATGCCCAGGAGGATGGCGATCGAGGTGCCCATCTCGACCAGCCCGTTGCCGCCGACGATCTCGGTCTCCTGGAGATGCTGCGGCAGGATCGCGTACTTCACCGGCCCGAAGAGCGCGGACTGCACCCCGCCGAGGAACAGCGCAATCAGCAGGAGCGGCAGATTCTGCGTGAGCAGCCCGACGGCGCCGACCGCCATGCAGGCCAATTCGATGCTGACGGTGATCGTGATGAGGCGCGACTTCTCGTACTTGTCGGCGATCTGACCCGCGGTCGCCGAAAAAAGGAAGAACGGCAGCACGAACAGCGCCTGCGCCAGATTCTGCAGCGTGTCGGAGGACATCGCCGTGAAGCTGGCGGTCTGGTACGCGAGCAGGATGACCAGGCCCTGCTTGAAGACGTTGTCGTTCATCGCGCCGAGGAACTGCACGCCGAAGAACGGGCCGAAGCGGCGTTCGGCGAGGAGGCGGAACTGGCTGCGCTCGGCCACGGTTCAGGCCTCGGTCCGCACGTACTTGAGCACCGTGGAGAGCGTCTCCTCGAGCGTCTCCCGGTTGACCCGCAGGAAGACCTCGCGCCCCTCGCGCGCCGCCGTGAGCACGCCGGCGTTGCGCAGGATCTTCAGGTGGTGCGACACCGCCGGCCGCGACAGCGACGCGACGTCGGCGATCTGCCCCACGGTGAGGCGCTCGCCCCGGTCGAAGGTCAGCAGGATGCGCTGCCGATGCTCGTCGCCCAGCGCGACGAACACCTTGGCCATCGTCCGCCATTCGCGTGGAATGGCGCGCAGGTAGTTGCGTTTCATGGACCCCCCAAATGACGATATGTTTAACATATTCGACATATAAACACGGCGCTTGTCAAGCCGGGCGTTTGACGGCGCTTTCGCTGTTGCGGAGCGGCCGGGAGCGCCCGCGGGCGGCGTCCCGGACGCGAGATCCCGCTAGGCGCGGGACTTGACGAGCGTTACGGTCACGCCCGACTGCACGACCTCGTCGCGCTGATTGAGGATTTCGAGTCGCCGCCGGAGGACGCCGCTCCCGGGCTTCGACGCGGCGCGCGCCTCCGTCACGGTCCAGCGCAGCCGGATCGTGTCGCCGATGAGCACGGGCTTGACGAACTTCCAGTCCTCGATGCCGAGAAAGGCCATCACGGTGCCGTCGAGCACGCCGGTGCGCACCGCGAGCCCCGAGGCCATCGAGAAGACCAGCAGTCCATGGGCGATGCGCTGCCCGTAGGGCGTGCGCTGGGCGTACTCGGCATCGGTATGAATCGAATTGAAGTCGCCCGAGAGCCCGGCGAACGCGACGACGTCCGCTTCGGTCACGGTGCGACCGGCCGTCAGCAGCGTCTGGCCTGCGGCGAAATCCTCGATGTACATCGGCATCGCGTCATTCCTTTCGCTTCACGATCAGCGCATCGAGCGCCAGCGCGCCGGCGGGCCGGCACACGACCGGATTGAGATCCACTTCCGCAATCTCCGGCGCGCAATCGGCGATCAGTTCCGAGACCCGGACGACGATGTCCGCGAGCGCGTCCACGTCGGCCGGCGGCTCGCCACGGTAACCGGCCAGCAACCGTTGGCCGCGCAGCCGCGCGATCATGCGGTGTGCCTCCTCGCTCGTCACCGGCGCCAGCGCGGTGGCGGCGTCGCCGAGCACCTCGACCAGCACGCCGCCCAGCCCGACGACGACGAGCGGCCCAGCCAGCGCATCGACGCGCGCGCCGACGATCGCCTCGACCGCCCGTGGCACCATCGGCTGGACGAGGACGCCGCGGACCGCCGCACCCGGCGCTTGGCTGCGCACGGCATCCATCATCGTCGCGTGCGCCGCGCGCACCGCTGCCTCGTCGCCCAGCGCGAGGCGTACGCCGCCGACGTCCGTCTTGTGCAGGATTTCCGGCGAGTCGATCTTCAGCGCCACCGGGAACCCGATGGCACGCGCCGCCGCGACCGCTTCGTCCGCGCTGCCCGCAGCCCGGTCTTCGACGACCGGAATGCCGTAGGCCGCCAGCACCTGCTTCGACTCGCGCTCCGCGAGCGCACCCTGGGAAGCGCCCAGCAATGCCCGCGCACGCGCCGCAGCGTCCGGTGGCGCAAGTCGCGGACGCGCCGCGCCGACAGGGCGCAGCGCGCGCGCCTGCCAGGCCGCGATCGCCGCGAAGCATCGGCTCATCGAGCGGAACAGCGTCGCGCGCTCCTCGCTCTCGTAATCGGCGGCGCCGTGCCCCTGCAGCCACTCCGAGAGCCAGACGATGGCAATCGGCTTGGGATAGCGCGCCGCAAGCTCCCGGATCTGCACCACGCGCTCGGCGCCCGCGCCCGCGAGCGCTACGCCGAGCGGCACGACGAGCGCGCCATACTGATCGTCCTCCAGCAGCGCGGCACAGCATTGCTTGAACGACTCGGGATTGTTCAGCACCTGCCCGGTGGGATCGCAGGGATTGCGGGCCGCGCCGAACTCGGGAACGAGGCGCCCCAGCTGCGCCAGGGTGTCGGGCCGCGGCTGCGGCATCGGCACGCCGTGCCGCTCCGCCATGTCGGCGGCAATGACGCCGGCGCCGCCCGAGCCGGAGACCACCGCGACGCCCGCGCCGCGGGGCGCCTGGGCGCGCGCGAGAAACTGCGCGGTCTCGAACAGCGCCTCGAGATCCTCGACGACGACGAAACCGCAGCGCTCGAAGAGCGCCCGGTTCGCCGCCTCGGACCCGGCGATCGATCCGGTGTGCGATCGCGCTGCCGCGGCGCCCGCCTCGCCCGTGGCGATCTTGTAGACCACGACGGGCTTGCCTGCGCGCCACGCCCGCTCGCCGGCCTCGATCAGGCGCCGTGCGTCCCGGATGCCCTCGAGAATCAGCGCCACGGCGCGGCAATCGGGCGCATCGGCCAGGTAGCTCACCAGGTCGGCGACGTCGATGTCCGCCGAGTTGCCTGCCGAGAAGAAATGGCTGAACCCCGCGCCGCGCTCTGCTGCCTGCGCGACGCCGTAGCCGAGGGCGCCCGACTGGCTCACGATGCCAACCGGGCCGAGGCGATGCGGCATGCGGAAATAGTCGGGGATGAAGGTCATGCCGGCCCGCAGCCCCTGGTTGACGAGTCCCATGCAGTTGGGCCCCAGGATCCGCAGCGGCGTCTCGCGCGCCAGGCGGGCGATGCGCAGCTGCGCGTCGCGCCAGTCGCTCGAGGCCACTTCGCCGAAACCGGAGCTGAAGACCACCGCGCCGCCCACGCCGAGCGACGCCGCCTCTTTCAGCACGGGTTCGACGCCCTCGCGGGGAACCGCGACGACGACGCAGTCCGGCACCGCGGGCAGCACCTTCAGCGACGCGTGGCAATCGAGCAGCCCGATGCGCTCGTAGCGGTCGTTCACGGGATAGACCTCGCCGCGATAGTGCGCGAGGTTCTCCAGGACGCGCGCGCCGAACGCCCCGGCGCGCGCCGAGGCGCCCACCACGGCGATCGAGCCCGGCTCGATCAGCCGCGCGAGATCGGCGCGCGTGTAGACCGGCCGCGGGCTCAGGCTCGCCGGGGAAAGCTGCACGCGCGCGTCAGCGGGAACATGCCGCGGCTATACTAGCATCGCGCTTTCTCGGGAGATTCCCATGTCGGTCAAACAGCTCTTCGATCTCACCGGCCGCACGGCCATCGTCACGGGTGGATCGCGCGGCCTCGGGCTGCAGATCGCCGAAGCCCTCGGCGAAATGGGCGCGCGGCTCGCGCTGACGGCGCGCAAGAAGGACGAACTCGATGCCGCCGTGGCGCATCTCGGCGGCGCGGGCATCGAAGCGCACGCCTGGGTCTGCGACATCGGCCGGCGCGAGATGCTGCCGGGCGTCTTCGACCAGATGCTCGCCAAGCTCGGGCGCGTCGACATTCTCGTCAACAACGCGGGCGCCGTGTGGGGCGCGCCCGCCGAGGACCACCCGCTGGAGGCGTGGGACAAGCTCGTCAACCTCAACCTGATCGGCGGCTTCATCATGGCGCAGCAGGCGGCGAAGAAGACGATGATCCCGGCGAAGTGGGGACGCATCATCAACGTCGCGTCGGTTGCCGGCCTGAGCGCGAGCGACCCGGCGGTCGTGCGCACCGTGTCCTACAACGCCACGAAGCACGGCGTCATCGGGATGACCAAGCAGCTCGCGGCGGAGTGGGGCGAGCACGGCATCACGGTCAATGCCATCTGCCCGGGGTTCTTTCCCTCGAAGATGACGCGCGCGACGCTCGACACGACGGGCGAGCTGGTGCGCAAGGTGACGCCGACGCGCAGGCTCGGCGGCCCGGAAGATCTCAAGGGGCTCGCCGTGCTGCTCGCCTCCGAGGCCTCGCGCCACATCACCGGGCAGGCGATCGCGGTCGACGGGGGCGCGATCCTGATCTGATGTCGAAAGCGCTGGATTACGCCCGGCAATATCACCGGCGCATCCCGTTCACCGAGCACCTCGGCATCCGCGTCGCCGATCTGGCGGACGGCGTCGCGCGCCTGTCGCTCGAACTGCGTCCGGAACTGTGCAACAGCTTCGGCACCGCGCACGGCGGCGTGCTCATGACGCTGCTCGACGTCGCGCTGTGCCAGGCGGCACGCACGCAGCATCCCGATTCCGCCGGCATCATGACCATCGACATGGCGACCTCGTTCATCGCCGCGGGCCAGGGACAGCTCTCCGCGGAAGGCCGCATCCTGAAGCCGGGTCGCACGACGATCTTCGCCGAGGCGGAGGTGCGCAACGCGGACGGCACGCTCGTCGCCAAGGCGATCGGCACCGTGCGCGCGCGGGCGCCCGGGAAACCTTAGGCCGGGCGCCGGGCACGGCGGCCCGGCGCGTTCGTATTCAAGTCCCGGAGGTCAGCTCACGCCGAGGCGAACAGCCGCCGCCCGCTCCACAGCCAGAGCAGCCCCGTAACCATGACGATCCACAGACCGCCGAACGCGTACGCATACGCCTGCGGGTCGTAGCCCGCCGCGCTCTGCGGCCAGCGGTTGATCACGAGTCCGACGCCCCACTGGCCGAGAAAACCGCCGCCGAAGGTGAAGATGTTGAGCGTCGCATTGACGCGCCCCGTCATCTCGCGCGGATAGCGCCGCGAGAGGATCGAATACGCCATGGACGCGGCCGTGGCGCTGCCGACGAAAAGCATCCACAGCACCGGGGCGGCAGCCGTCACGCCGAGGGCCAGAATGCCCAGGCACACCGCCGCGCAGGCAATGCCGCCCGCGAACAGCGGGAACGCAGACCGCCCCTGATGGGCCAGCGTGTCCGCAATCCGGCCGTAGGCGAGGTAGCCGACGATCAGCGCGAGGTTCACGGCGAGCAGCACCTGCGCGACCTCGGCTCGCGAGTAGCCGGCCACGTCGCGCAGCCAGGTGGCCATCCAGAGGGTGAGCAGCGCCGGCGCGGCCACCTGCAGGCAAAGCAGCGCCAGGCCGATCCGCCAGAACGCCGGGTCGGCGAGCACGCGGCCGACGCCCGCAAGGCTGTCCGCGAGCGACTCGCCGCGCCGTGCCTGCGCGCGCTCCGGAACGACCCACCACAGCACGGCGACCACGACGAGGTTCAGCACGAACAGCAACTGGAAGATCTCCCGCCAGCTGAACACGCGCAGCAGCAGCTCGAGGGGCACCGACGCGGCGATGGCGCCGAGCGCGCCCGTGGCGAACGCCACGCCGTTCATGAAGGCGATGCGCCCCGGCGGGTACCACAGCACCCAGGCCTGGAAGGAGGCCATGAGACAGGCCGACACCCCGACGCCGATCAGCGCGCGGCCGGCGACCAGCATGGCGTAGGACGTCCCCGTGGCGAACAGCAGCGCGCCCGCCGCCGCAACGAGCAGCAGCCCGGCGTTCACGCGGCGCGGGCCGAAGCGATCGAGCAGCACGCCGAGCGGAATCTGGAACACGCCGAACGCGAGAAAGTAGACGCTGGTGAGGAAGCCGAGCTCCGCCGCCGACAGCGTGAACTCCTGCGCGAGGAGCGGGCCGAGCAGCGCGTTGATCGTACGGTAGGCGTACGAAAGAAAATACCCGGCCAGAAACGGCAGGGTCACGCGAAGGAGCGAGCTCAGGGCTTCGGCGTCTCGATGCCGCCGGTGTAGAAGCGATTCCAGGTCGGGCTGATGATCAGTTCGTTGATGCAGGTGCGCGCCGGCAGCGATGCGACGAACAGGATCGTCGCCCCGAGATCCTCCGGCTGCGCCATGCGGGCGCGCTCCTCGGGCGAGGGCGGCACGGGGCGCTTTTCGAGGATCGGCGTCGCCACCTCGCCGGGCAGGATGGACGTCGCGCGGATGCCGTGGCGGCATTCTTCGATGTTGATCGATTCGGTCACCGCGATCACGGCGCGTTTGGTGGCGTTGTACGCGGGACCGGTGAGCTGGCTCGCGTAGCGCCCGGCCCACGACGACACGTTGATGATCAGGCCGTCGCGCCGCTTGCGCATGCCCGGGATCACGGCGTGGCAGCAGTAGAACAACCCCGACAGATTGGCCGCCACCACCTCGTCCCAGCCCTCGAGCGTCATCGTCGCGAGATTGCGCTTGCCGCCGCCGATATTGGTGCCGGCGCTGTTGACGAGAATGTCGATCCGGCCGTGCCGGCGCTCGATGTCCGCCGCCGCGGCGGCGACGGCCGCCTTGTCGGACACGTCGAGCAGGAGCGCCTCGGCGCTGCCGCGGCGCTGGATCTCCGCCAGCGCCTGCGCGTTCGTGCGTGCGGTGCGGCCCGAGATCACGACGTGCGCGCCCGCCGCGGCCAGCTCGAGCGCCCCGGCCAGGCCGATGCCGCTGCCGCCGCCCGTAATCCACGCCACCCTGCCCTTCAAGTCAACGCTTCGCATATTGGCTCGCACCGAAGAGGTTTTCCATTTGCTCCGGGGTGAATCCCGCGGCGCGCCGCCGATCCGCGAGAACCTTCAGCGCGCGCTGCACCGCCGGGCGCGCCGCAATGCCGTCGCGCCAGCGCCGCACCGCCGGATAATGCTCGAGGTCCACGCCCTGGCGCTCGGGAAAGCGCAGCCACGGCATCACCGCGATGTCGGCGATCGTGTATTCGCCGCACGCCAGGAAGGCGGACTCGCCCAGGCGCCGCTCGAGCACGCCGTAGAGACGATTCGCCTCGTTGCGGTAGCGGTCCATCGCGTACGCAATCTTCTGCGGCGCATACTGCAGAAAGTGGTGCGCCTGGCCGAGCATCGGCCCGACGTGCCCCATCTGGAACATGACCCACTGCATCACGTGCCAGCGCGCGCCCAGGTCCTCGGGCAGGAAGCGGCCGGCCTTCGAGGCGAGATAGAACAGCATCGCCCCGGACTCGGCGAGCGCGAACGGCCGGCCGCCGGGCCCCTCGGCGTCGATCATCGCCGGCATCTTGTTGTTCGGCGAGATCCGCAGGAACGCCGGCTTGAACTGGTCGCCTGCGCCGATATCCACCGGGTGCACGCGGTACGGCAGGCCGGTTTCCTCCAGCAGGATGTGGATCTTGTGGCCGTTCGGCGTCGGCCACGTGTACAGATCAATCATCGTCGTAGACCACGACCGTGCCGGCGAGCTTGTCGTGAAAGCCCTGCTTGCGGCGATCGATGCCGATCCAGATGAAGCCGAGGAACAGCGGCAGCGCGGACACGATGTAGCCGAAATAGCGCCCGACGAGCTGACCGTTGCTGGGTGCGCCGCCCGTGCGCGCGTCCAGGATCCGCGCCGATACCGCCATCTTGCCGGGCGTCGCGCCGCGAACCCGCCAGAACGCGATCGTCGCCACGGCGGGAAAGACGTACTGCAGCAGCACCGAGACCAGCCGCGTGTGCCCCTCGACGAAGCCCCCGCCGGTGAGCAGCGCCCCGGCGCCGGCCACCATGAGCAGCGGCACGGTCACGACGAGGATGATCAGCGTGTCGATCAGCGAGGCGACGAGCCGCTTCCAGAAGCCGACGTATTCCAGGCGGCGCGCGGGCGCGGCTTCAGGCGAGCTTGACGAGCTGTTTTCCAAAATTCTCCCCCTTCAGCAGCCCGATCAGGCCGCGCGGCGCGCTTTCGATGCCCTCCAGCACGGACTCGCGGTACTTGAGCTTGCCGGCGATCACGAGGTCGAGCAACGCCGCGTTCGCTTCCGGGTACCGCTCGAGCCAGTCGAACACGATCATGCCCTGCACCTTGAGCCGGTTGACGAGGATCGAGCGGAACATCTTCACGCCGTAGGGTTCCGTCGCGTTGTAATCCGAGATCAGTCCGCACACCACGATGCGGCCGCGAAACCGCATCAGGCGCAGCAGCGTGTCGAGCGTCTCGCCGCCGACGTTCTCGAAATACACGTCCACGCCGTCCGGGCAGGCTTCCTTCAGGTCGCGGTAGAGGTTGCCGGCCTTGTAGTCGACGCAGGCGTCGAACCCCAGCTCGTTGACGACATGCGCGCATTTCTGCGCGCCGCCGGCGATGCCCACCGCGCGGCACCCCGCGCTCTTCGCAAGCTGGCCCACGACGCTGCCCACCGCGCCCGAGGCCGCCGACACGACGACGGTCTCGCCGGGTTTCGGCTGGCCGATGTCCTTCAGGCCGAAGTACGCCGTGCGCCCCGGCATGCCGATGCAGCCCAGGAAATACGACAGCGGCACGCGCGAAGCGTCCACCTGGGTCAGCAGTCCGCCCTCGTGGCAGCCGTACAGCTGCCACCCGGACGGCGCCGTGACCGTATCGCCGGGACGAAACTTCGGATGCTTCGACGCGACCACCTCCCCCGCCGTCTCGCCGGTCATGACCTCGCCGATTTCGACGCCCTTGACGTAGCTCTTTTGCTGGCTGAGGCGGCCGCGCATGTACGGATCGAGCGACAGCCAGAGATTCTTCACCAGCACCTCGCCGTCCTTCGGCTGCGGCGCGGGCGATTCGACCAGCTTGAAATTGTCCTCCTTCACCCAGCCGGTCGGAAAACTCGCCAGCGTCCACGCCCTGTTCTGCGGCATCTCAGGGCCCCTCGCCATCCAGCGCGGCAAAGCGCGCGAGGTGATGGTCGGCGTCGCCGAACTGCTGCGCGATCATCGTCAACCGGCGGAACGTGTGCGACACCTTCAGCTCCTCGGTCATTCCCATGCCGCCGTGCAGCTGCACGGACTCCTGGCTGATCAATCGGCAGCTGTCGGCGATCTTGATCTTCGCCGCGGATATCGCCATCCGGCGCTCCCGGTCGCTCGCCGCGCTGTCGGCGCGCGAGGTGGCGAGGCAGGCCATCGAGCGCGCCTGCTCCTGCGCAATGTACATGTCGACGACGCGGTGCTGCAGCGCCTGGAACGTGCCGATCGGCACGCCGAACTGCTTGCGGGTCTTCAGATACTCGAGGGTCGTGTCGCAGGCGAACTTCATCGCGCCCACCGCTTCGGCGCAGACCAGCGCGGCGCCGAAGTCCATCGACTCCTCGATCAGCGGCAGGGCGCCGCCGTCGGGGCCGAGCAGCGCGTCGCCGCCCACCTTCACGGATTTCAGCGTCACGTCCCCCGCGCGCATCTGATCCAGCGTGCGATAGGCGTTGATCGCGACGGCCCCGCGGTCGACGACGAACAGGCTCACGCCCTTCGCCGTGCGCGCCGAGACGACGAGCTTCTCGGCGATCGGCGCGCCGAGCACGACGGCTTTTTCACCCTGCAGCTCCCAGCCGCCGCCCGCGGGTTTCGCCGCGGTTTGCACCTGCGCGAGGTTGTAGCGCGCCCCGCGCTCGGTGTGCGCGAAGGCAAGGCGCAGCTTGCCGTCCACCACCGACGGCAGAAGCGCCTCGCGCTGGGCATCGCTTCCCGCCCGCGCGATCAGCCGCGCGGCGAGGATCGTCGCCAGGTACGGCTCCACGACGAGCGCATCGCCGAACGCCTCCATCACGCCCATCAGGTCGACCGCGCCGCCGCCGAACCCGCCGGCGTCCGCCGGCAGCGGCAGCCCGGTCACCCCCATCTCGGCGAGCGTTGCCCAGGTCTCCGGGCTCCAGCCCTCCGCGGAGGCGACGATCTTCTTGCGCGCCTCGAAATCGTAGCCCTTGCCGAGAAAGCGCCGAACCGAATCGGCGAGCAGTTGCTGTTCTTCGCTGTAGTCGAAATGCATGGCCGGCTCACAGTCCCAAGGTCATCTTGGAAATGATGTTGCGCTGGATCTCGTTCGATCCGGCGTAGATCGTCGTCTTGCGGTAGTTGCAGTAGCGCGGGGCGAGACCCGCGGTGAACTCGTCGAACGGCGTGTTCGCCGCGACCGGCGCGAAGGGCTGCGCGAGCGGGCCGACGGCCTGCATCGCGAGTTCCGTCAGCGCCTGCTGGATCTCGGTGCCCTTGATCTTCAGCATCGAGACGTCCGCGCCCGGCGGCTGGCCGGAGCGGCGCATCTGGTCGAGGAAGCGCAGATTGGTGATTTCGAGCGCCATCAGCTCCACTTCGACGCGCGTCAGCTTGTCGCGAAAGCGCGGATCGGCGAGCAGCGGCCGGCCGTCGTCCCCCGGCTGCCGCGCGGCGAACTCCTTGAGCTTCGCCAGCTCGCGCTTCGAGCCGCCGATGCGCCCGGTGTTCATGCGCTCGTGCCCGAGCAGGTACTTGGCGACCGTCCAGCCCTTGTTCTCCTCGTAGACGAGGTTCTCCGCCGGCACGCGCACGTTCTCGAAGAAGGTCTCGTTCACCTCGTTGCCGCCATCCATGAGCATGAGCGGCCGCACCGTGATCCCCGGCGTCTTCATGTCGATCAGCAGGAACGAGATGCCCTCCTGCTTCTTCGACATGTTCGAGTCCGTGCGCACGAGGCAGAAGATCCAGTCGGCGTAGTGGCCGAGCGTCGTCCAGATCTTCTGGCCGTTGACGACGTACTCGTTGCCTTCGCGCACCGCCTTCGTCTTCAGCGAGGCGAGGTCCGATCCCGAGCCCGGCTCCGAATAGCCCTGGCACCAGAAATCGTCGCCGTTGTAGATGCGCGGCAGAAAGCGCTTCTTCTGCGCCTCGGTGCCGAAACGCAGCAGCACCGGGCCGCACATGGACAGGCCGAACGGGATGAGCGGCGGCGAGCCGACGTAGCCGAGTTCCTCCTCGAAGAGGTAGCGCTGCACGACGTTCCAGCCCGTGCCGCCCCACTCCTTCGGCCACGCGGGAGCCACCCAGCCCTGCTTGGCCAGAATGCGATGCCAGCGCAGCAGGTCTTCGCGCGTGAGTTCCTCGTAGTTCGCGACCTTGTCGCGCAGATCCTGCGGCAGATTGGCGTTCAGCCAGCCTCGCACCTCGTCGCGGAAGGCCAGCTCTTCCTGGGAGTAGCTGAGGTCCATTGCAGTTCCTCGTTCCTGGGGGAACGGTGAGAATAACGCTTCCCCTGCCGTTGCGGGAGGGGCTTCGGCGAACCGAATGCGCCGCCGCCCGTTTGAAACTCGTATCATGGACGCGTGAACCAAGCCGTCGCGGGAGAATTCGATTACGTCGTCGTCGGCGGCGGCTCCGCCGGCTGCGCCCTCGCGGCCCGCCTTTCGGAGGACCCGTCGGCCAGCGTCTGCCTGCTGGAGGCCGGCGGCGAGGGCCGCTCGTTCCTCATCGACACGCCGTTGATGCTGGCGGTCACCGTGCCGCGGCCGATTCACAACTGGGCGCTGAAGACCGTCCCCCAGCCGGGTCTGGCGAACCGGCGCGGCTATCAGCCCCGCGGCAAGGGGCTGGGCGGATCCAGCGTGATCAACGCCATGATCTACACGCGCGGCCATCCGCGCGACTACGACGACTGGGCCGATGCCGGCGCGCCAGGCTGGGCGTGGCGCGACGTCCTGCCGGTCTTTCGCCGCGGCGAGCACAACGAGCGGGGCGCCGATGCCTTCCACGGCACCGGCGGACCGCTCAATGTCGCCGACCTGCGCACGCCCCACGCGCTGTCGCTGGCGTTCGTCGAGGCCGGCGTCCAGGCCGGACTCGCGCGCAACCCGGACTTCAACGGCGCCACGCAGGACGGCGTCGGCCTGTATCAGGTCACGCAGAAGGATGGGCGGCGCTGGAGCGCGGCGCGCGCGTACCTCGATCCGGCCATGGCGCGCGCCAATCTCACGCTGCGCACGAACGCCAGGGCGCTGCGGCTTGCATTGGATGGAAAACGGTGCGCCGGCGTGGAGACGACGCGCGGCACGCTTCGCGCCCGGCGCGAAACGATTCTCTGCGCGGGCGCCTTCGGCTCGCCGCAACTGCTGCAGCTCTCGGGCATCGGCGCGGCAGACGACCTGGCGCCGCATGGCATTGCCGTGCGCCACGAACTTCCCGGCGTCGGCGGCAATCTGCAGGATCACCCGGATTACGTCATCGGATATCTCTCGGATGCGCCGGGCCTGGTGTCGATCTCCCCCAGGGGCCTGCTCAACCTGGTGCGCGGCGTCGGCGCATTCCGGCGGGACGGCCGCGGCCTTCTCGCCTCGAACCTCGCGGAGGCCGGCGGTTTCCTGCATTCGCGCCCGGGCCTCGACCGACCGGATCTGCAACTCCACCTGACGATCGGGCTGGTCGCGGATCACGGCCGCGACCTGCGGCCCCGGTACGGCTTCAGCTGCCACGTGTGCGTGCTCCGCCCGAAGAGCCGGGGCCGCGTGCGCCTCGAATCGGCGGATCCGCTCGCGCCGCCGCGCATCGACCCGGCGTTTCTCGCGCACGCGGATGACGCGCGCGATCTCGCAATCGGCGTGAAGCGGACGCTCGACGTTCTCGGGCAGCGCGCGCTAACTGCCTTTCGCGGCGCGAACGTCTTCGGCGAGGCAGGCGTCTCCGATGACGCGCTGCTTGCGCTCGTGCGCGGGCGCGCCGACACGATCTATCACCCGGTGGGCACCTGCCGCATGGGGCGCGACGAGCAGGCCGTCGTGGATCCCGCGCTGCGCGTGCACGGCATCGAGGCGCTCAGGGTGGCCGACGCGTCNNCCGGGCGCTAGAATTCGGCGAGCCCTCCGCTCCTTCGAGCCGACATGGCAGACGATCTCGGGATTCTCAGTTTCGGCGCGTACCTGCCGCGCCTGCGCCTGCAGCGCAAGGCGATTGCCGCGGCCAACGCGTGGTTCAGCCCTTCGCTCAAGGGACTCGCGCGCGGCGAGCGCGCCATGGCGAACTGGGACGAGGATGCGATCACGATGGCCGTGGAGGCCGCTCGCGACTGCCTGGCGGACCGCGATCGAGGCACGCTCCGCGCACTGAGCCTCGCTTCGACCACGCACCCGTTCGACGACCGGCAGAGCGCGGCGCTGGTCGCCACCGCGCTGAATCTCCGCTCGGCGCTGCGCGCCATGGATGTGGGCGGCAGTCTGCGCGCCGGAACCTCGGCGCTCCTCGCGGCGTTCGATGCGGCCGCGGCGGGCGACGTGCTGGTCGCCGCATCCGAGCGGCGCAACGCCAAGGCGGCGAGCGTGCAGGAGATGCAGTACGGCGATGGCGCCGCGGCGCTCCTCGTAGGCCGCGGCAGTCCCGTCGCGCGGCTGCTCGGCGCGCACAGCGAAACGGTGGACTTCGTTCACCAGTACCGCGCGCGCGATCGAGCGCACGACTATGTCTGGGAAGAGCGCTGGGTGCGCGACGAGGGCTACCTGAAGATCGTCCCGACCGCGATCGCCGGCGCGCTGAAGGCCGCCGGGGTCGAGCCTTCGTCGGTCGCGCATTTCTGCCTGCCCTGCGTGCTGCCGCGCGTCGCGCCGGCGGTCGCCAAGCGCGCGGGCATTCCCGAGGGCGCGGTGCGCGACACGCTCGCCGCGGTTTGCGGCGATACCGGGGCCGCACACGCCTTGCTGCTGCTCGTCTCGGCCCTGGAGCAGGCGAAGTCCGGCGAGCGGATCGTGGTCGCGGCGCTCGGCGAAGGCTGCGATGCGCTCGTCTTCGAGGCGACGGGCGTGCCGCTCGCGCGGCGCGGCGTCGCGGGGTCGCTCGCGCGGCGCAGGGAGGAGACGCAGTATCAGAAGCTCCTGGCGTTCAACAGCCTGATTGCGCTCGAGCGCGGGATGCGCGCCGAAGTCGACAAGGCCACGCCGCTGTCGGTGCTCTACCGCAACCGGAACATGATCGAAGGACTGGTCGGCGGGCGCTGCCGCCAATGCGGCACGATCCAGTACCCCCGGGGTCGTTACTGCGTCAACCCGGAATGCAACGCGCTGGACGCGCAGGAAGACCAGCCGTTCGCCGATCTCGCGGCGAGCGTCATGTCGTACACCGCCGACGCGCTCACGTACTCGCCCGATCCGCCGGCCTACTACGGCATGGTCCAATTCGCCGGCGGCGGGCGCATGATGGCCGATTTCACCGACATCGACGACGGGCGCGTCGAGGTCGGCATGCCGATGCGCATGGTGTTCCGCATCAAGGACGTGGACCCCGCGCGCGGCTTCGTCCGCTACTTCTGGAAAGCAGCGCCCGCATGATTGGGGTCAGACCCCAATGGATGCCAATGGACGATGGGTTGGAGGTGAGGCATGGCAAGCGGAATCCGTGACAAGGTGGTCGTCCTCGGCATGGGGTGCTCGAAATTCGGCGAGCGCTGGGACCGCAATGCGGAAGACCTGATGGTGGAGGCGTTCGAGGAGGCGCTGGCCGACGCCGGGCTCGAGCGAAAGCAGATCGAGGCGGCGTGGTTCGGCACGGCCATCGAGGAGCAGCATGTCGGCAAGTCGGGCGTGCCGCTGGCGATGGCGCTGCGGCTGCCGTACATCCCCGTGACCCGCGTGGAAAACTACTGCGCGACGGGCACCGAGGCATTTCGCGGCGCCGTGTACGCCGTGGCCTCCGGGGCCGTGGACGTCGCGCTCGCGCTCGGCGTGGAGAAGCTGAAGGACACCGGCTACGGCGGCCTGCCGCAGCGCTCGCGCGGCACGCTCGCCGACCTGTACTGGGCGAACATCTCCGCGCCCGGTTCGTTCGCGCAGCTCGCCGCCGCGTATCGCGCCAAGCACGGCGTCAAGCCGGAGGATCTCAAGCGCGCGATGGCGCACATCTCGGTCAAGAGCNNGAAGGACCTCGTCGCCGTCAAGGCGCTGCAGCTCGCGGTCTCCAACGGCCAGGAGTCGCAGTTCGGACAGTGGGACGGGTCGTATTTCGCGACGACGCGCATCGCCGCGGCACGCGCCTACAAGGAAGCCGGGATCGACCGGCCGCGCGAGCGCATTTCGCTGTTCGAGGTGCACGACTGCTTTTCCGTCACGGAACTCGTGACGCTGGAAGATCTCGGGATTTCCGAGGAAGGCCGGGCGATCGGCGACGTGCTGGACGGCTTCTACGACGCGGCCGGCGAGATCCCCTGCCAGATCGACGGCGGCCTCAAGTGCTTCGGCCACCCGATCGGCGCCTCCGGTTTGCGGATGCTCTACGAAATGTACCTGCAGCTCGGCGGCCGCGCGGGGGACCGCCAGCGCGCCGACCCGGTGTTCGGCATGACCCACAATCTCGGCGGGTTCCCGGCGCAGAACGTCTCCTCGGTGACGATCGTCGGGCGCTTCGGCGCCTGACGGTCCCGCGCGGCGCCGGGCGCCTGCGCGCGCGCCGCTCTGGTACATTTCTGCCGCCATGAACCAGCGGCGCGAATTTCGGAGCCTGTCCGCGCACGACGTCGAGCCGATCCTCGCGGTCGCGAGCAAGCTCGCCGCGCCATTCGACCTGCAGAGCATGCTGACGGAGGTCGTCGACGCCGCCAAGCAGGTGCTGCACGCCGAGCGCGGCACGGTGTGGCTTTACGACGCCGGCGCCGACGAGCTTGTGCTCGAGGTCGCCACCGGCATCGCGCCGGTCCGCGTGCCGGCCGGAACCGGTATCGCCGGCAGCTGCGCGCGCCGCCGCGAGATCATCAACGTCCCGGACTGCTATGCCGACGCGCGCTTCAATCCGGAGGTCGACAAGCGCTCCGGCTACCGCACGCGCTGCATGCTGACGCTGCCGCTCGTCGATCACCTGGGCGTGCTCGTGGGGGTCATGCAGGTCCTCAACAAGGCGGGCGGCGTGTTCGACGCGGACGATGAAGCGCTCGCCACCGCCCTCGCCGGGCAGTGCGCGGTGGCCTTGCAGCGGGTGCGCATGACCGAAGCGCTCATCGAAGGGGAGAAGCTGCGCCAGGAAATGGAAATGGCGCGCGTCGTGCAGATGAGCACGCTGCCCTCCATCATGCCGGCGGTCCCGGGATACGATATCTACGGCACGTTCCGGCCCGCGAGCGTTACGGGCGGCGACACTTTCGATCTGTCGCAGATCGCGCAGGGATTGCTGATCGTGCTGGGCGACGCTACGGGCCATGGCATCGCGCCGGCGCTGTCGGTGACGCAGATGCAGGCGATGCTGCGCACCGCGTTCCGGCTCGGAGCCGATCTGCAGACCGCGTTCACCCAGGTCAACGACCAGCTTGCGGAGACCCTGCCGGACGACCGGTTCATCACGGCGTTCATCGGCCTGCTGGATGCCGCCACGCACCGGCTGAATTTTCACAGCGGCGGCCAGGGTCCGATCCTGCATTACCAGGCGGCGACGGACACCTTCGCGCGCTACCGGCCGACGAGCTTCCCGCTGGCGGCCATGCCGTTGCAGACGCTGCGCAACGCGACGTGCCTCGAGTTCGCCCCGGGGGACGTGCTGGTGCTGCTGTCGGACGGCATCTACGAGTACCACGACCCGGCCCAGGAGCAATTCGGGGAGCCGCGCGTGGAGGCGCTCATCCGCGAGCACCACGGCAAACCCATGGCCGAGATCTCGGCGCTCCTGCTGCGGACGGTGCACGACTTTGCTCGCGGCGCGCCGCAGGAGGACGACATGACCATCGTCCTGGTGAAGCGCGACCCGGGCGGGCCCGCCGAGCAGCGCTCCTTCGAGCGCAAGATCGAGTCGCTCCAGGACATCTTCGCCTTCACCGCGGAAGCGTTTGCGCGGCTGAAGATCGGTCCGGAATTGCTGCCGGCGATCGACTTCACGGTGGAGGAGCTGTTCACCAACATGGTCAAGTACAGCCGGACCAGCCAGGCCGCGGTGCGCCTCGAGCTGCGGGCGATCGCGGCCGGCGTGGAGGCGGCCCTTACGGACTACGACGTCGACCCGTTCGACGTCACGCAGGCGCCGGACGCCGACGTCAACCTGCCGATCGAGGAGCGCCGGCCCGGCGGACTGGGGCTGCACCTGATTCGCCGCCTGGTCGACTCAATCGAGTACCATTACTTCACGGAAACCCGGCAGAGCCGGATCATCTTCCGCAAGACGGCCGGGGGCTCAGGAAAGGGCGATGCTGCAAATTGAATTTGGCGCGGATGGGGCGATCGTGGTGGTGGGACGCCTGGATGCCGCCCAATCGCCGGCTGCGCAGGCGTTTCTGGACAAGGTCCAGGGGACGGTCACGGTCGAATGCAGCCGGCTGGAGTACATCTCGAGCGCTGGCCTGGGGGTTCTGCTGAAGACCCAGAAGCGGCTCCTTGCCGCCGGAGGAAAGCTTCGGCTGGTGGGGGTCAACCGGCACCTGCAGGATATCTTCCAGTACTCGGGGTTCGACCAGATCTTCGAGATCGTGCCGGCCGGCTGACCCCTGCGGCAGGCCCCCCGAAACCCCGGGATAGGGCCGTCAAGGGCGATTTTCGACCGTTTGAGCAGTTTGTCACGAAGCCCCCCCGGAACCGGCATCCCTTTTTATCCTGAGCACTGGTAGATTGCGCCTTGGCGTAAACGGAAAGCTCCGTGAACGCGACCAAGCGCAGGTGACGGTGAAGGATTTCGTGGCGGGTTTCCGCCAAGGGCAGCAGGCGAGGCGCCACCGAAACTCCGGTTGGGCCAACTTAAGGGGGGAAATAACATGACGCAACCGAAGAACGACTCTAGCCAGAAACGCAAGATTTGGATTGGCGCCGGGATCTCCGCCGTAGCACTTGCCGTGGCTGGGGCGTACGTTTTTGACGCCCCATCGAGTGACGGTCTCTCGGGAACGATCGTCCCGGCGCAGCGGTATCGGGCGCCGCAGGCCGGGAGCGAGGCCAAGGTCAGCGAGCAATCCGGGACTCAGACGCGTCAAGGTGATACGTCGATCAACGTGAACGTCAACCGCAGCGATGCGCGCGGCGACGGTCGGGGTGATGCCCGTGGCGATGGCCGCGGTGACGGTCGCGGCGATGCGCGTGGTGATGGCCGTGGCGACGGTCGGGGTGATGCCCGCGGCGATGGTCGCGGTGACGGTCGCGGTGACGGGCGTGGTGACGGGCGTGGTGACAGCCGAGGTGACGGCCGCTCGAACTGAATTACGTCAAGACTCGCTAGTATCCGACCGCCGGCCTTCGTGCCGGCGGTTTTCATTTCTGCGGGGCCTATAATTCCTCTATCGCACGATCTGTCCAGGGAGGGACTCCGTTGCGCGGCCGCCTACTGTGGTTGTTGCTCGCGCTTGCGTCGCCCAGCGCCGCAGCGGATAGGAGCCCAGTCAATATCTCTGGGGTCGAAACGAGCGACGTGCGGCTGTATTTCTACAATTACTTGAAGGAGATCGAACCTCTCGCGATCCGCACCTTCACGAATTCTCAGGCATGGCAACGCCGGACCTTTGGCTGGACGCCGTCCGAGCGTGCGACCGTCCTGCTCCAAGACTTCCGGGACTACGGCAACGCGCACGCCTATCCCGCTCCGCATTCAACCCTGATCATCGACGTCGCCCCCCTCTCCCGGGCTTTCGAGACGAGCCCCGCCAGCGAGCGCATGTATTCGACGATGAACCACGAACTGGTGCACGTCGTGCAGACCGACATTGCTTCGGACGAGGACAGGCGGTGGCGGCGATTCTTCCTGGGCAAGGTCAATGCCCAATCCCAGAACCCCGAGTCGCTGCTCTACAGCTATCTCACGATTCCGCGCTTCACCGCGCCGCGCTGGTACTCCGAGGGTGGGGCGGTCTTCATGGAAACCTGGATGGACGGCGGCTTGGGGCGTGCGCAGGGCGGTTACGACGAGATGGTCTTCCGCGCAATGGTCCGCGACGGCGCGCATTTCTACGACCCATTGGGGCTGGTTTCGCGCGGAACCAAGGTGGATTTCCAGACCGGGGTGAACGCCTACCTCTATGGTGGGCGATTCTTCACCTGGCTCGCCTACGCGCATACGCCGGAGAAGCTCCTGGCCTGGATCCGGCGGGACGAGGCGAGCAAGCGCTACTACGCTGACCAGTTCGAGCACGTATTCGGCATGTCCGTCGAGAAGGCCTGGCAGGACTGGATCGCCTTCGAGAACGAATTCCAGCGCCGAAACCTGGACGAGGTCCGCAGGTACCCGATCACACCGCATCGGTCACTTGTGGCGAGCGCAATGGGATCGATCTCGCGCATGTATTTCGACGAGCCGAGTGGCACGCTGTACGGGGCGTTTCGCTATCCGGGTGTCATTGAGCACGTGGGCGCATTGAACACGCGGGATGGCAGCGTGCGGCGCGTCGCGGATATCAAGGGCGCTATGCACTACCGCGTTGCGTCGTTTGCGTACGACCCCGGTTCTGGGACCGCGTTCTACACTGAAGACAACAATGCGCTGCGCGACCTCATGGCGGTCGACATGAAGTCGGGTGAAGTGCGCACGCTCCTCAAGAACGCGAGCATCGGGGAAATGGTCTTCAATCCGGCGGACCGTTCGCTGGTCGGCGTCCGGCACCTCTATGGTGAGGCGACGCTGGTGCGCATTCCGCACCCCTATACCGATTGGCAGGCGATACATACCTTTCCTTGGGAGCACGTACCGTCGGATCTCGACATCTCGCCAGACGGAAAACTCCTGTCGGCGTCCATCAGCGACGAAAGAGGCGACCAGTACGTCCGCGTCTGGGAGCTCGAAAAGGTCCTCGCGGGCAATCTGCAACCCCTTTCGCAATTTGGCTTCGGTCAATCCGTGCCAGAGAGCTTCGTCTTTTCCCAGGATGGACGTTACCTCTACGGCAGCAGCTACTACACGGGGGTGTCCAACATCTATCGCTTTGAAGTGGCCACGGGCAACGTCGAGGCCGTATCGAACGCTGAGGTCGGTTTCTTTCGGCCCATCCCGCTCGCCGACGGTCGCCTCGTCGTCCTGACCTACACCGGTGCGGGCTTCGTCCCGGCAATCATCGAGCCGCGCCCGCTGAAAGACCTCAGTGCCATTAAGTTCCTCGGCGCCGAAGTCGCGGCTAAGCATCCAATCGTGAAGACCTGGCAGGTAGCCGCGCCGGGCACCGTTGACGACCGGAGGATTGCGCGATCGACAGGGTCCTACCATCCCGTGCGCAACCTCGAACTGGCCAATGCCTATCCGGTGTTGCAAGGCTACAAGAACGTGGCCGGCGTCGGCTATCGCGTCAACTTCGAGGATCCGCTCGACTTCACCTCGCTGAGCATCACGGCCGCTTACACGCCTGCGAAGGACCTGCCTAACAGCGAGCGCACGCACCTCGACGTCAAGTTCCGCTATCGCGACTGGCGAGCCGGCATGTCATGGAACCGCTCCGATTTCTACGATCTCTTCGGGCCGACGATCCGCAGCCGCAAGGGCTTCGCAGCCACCCTGGGGCATACGAACTATCTGATCTGGGACGCTCCGCGCCGCCTGGAACTCAAGGCCGACCTCGCGTATTACGACCGGCTCGACACCTTGCCGCAGGCGCAGAACGTCGCCGCGACCTCGACACGGCTGAATACGGGAACGCTCGGACTCCACTACACGGACGTGCGCCGTTCGCTCGGCGCGGTCGACGACGAAAGCGGGTTGCTGTGGAACGTCGTATTCAAGGGCGACGTCGCGAATGGACCGTTCATTCCCCAGATCCGCGGAGACCTCGACTTCGGATTTCCGCTGCCCCTGGCTCACGCCTCGGTCTGGCTGCGCAACTCGGCGGGCAAGACGAACGGACCGCGCAACGACCCGTACGCCAACCTGTACTTTGGCGGGTTTGGCAACAACTATGTCGACAGCGGCGTGGTGAAGCGCTATCGCGAGCCGCATGCATTTCCCGGCTTCGACATCGACGAGATCAGCGGGCAGAGTCACGCGCGGAGCCTGCTCGAGCTGAACCTTCCTCCGGTCGTGTTCGAGTCCGTCGGCACGCCGGCGTTCTATCTCACCTGGCTCCGGCCGGCGCTCTTCGCCTCCGCGCTGTGGACCGATCCCGCAGACGCCTCGAGGCGCAAGCGCTATGCCAATCTCGGGGCGCAGGTCGATCTGAGCTTCAGCGTTCTGCACCGCTACGACATGACCCTGTCGCTGGGCTACGCCGCCGGCTACCGCGGCAGCGACCGCGCGGGCAGCGAGTGGATGATATCGCTCAAGATCATGTAGGGACGGGTCGCGCCGCCCGGCCATGACGAGCCACCTTCTCCTGCCGACGCTGTTCGGCCTGCTTCCCGTGCTGAGCTTTCTCGGCGCGCTCGTCTACCTCGACAGCTACAAGCTCGTGAAGCTGCGCGTGGTGATCGCGGTGGTGATCGGCGGCGCCCTGGTCGCCGGCGCGAGCTACGTCATGAACGGCCAGGTGCTCGCCGCGATCGAGATCGAATTCAAGGTCTTCAGCCGCTACGTCGCGCCGGTCACCGAGGAATTCCTGAAGGGCCTGCTGATCATCGCCCTCATCTACGCGCACCGCATCGGCTTCCTGGTGGACGCCGCGATCGTCGGCTTCGCGGTCGGCACGGGCTTCGCGATGGTCGAGAACCTGTATTTCCTGCACCTGTTCCCCGAAGCCGGCATCGGCACCTGGATCCTGCGCGGCTTCGGCACGGCCATCATGCACGGCGGCGCGACGGCGGTCTTTGCGGTCATGGGGCTCGCGCTCTTCGACCGCGCGAAGCGCGCGGGCCTGCACTTCTTCCTGCCCGGTCTTGGCGTCGCAGCCGTGGTGCACTCGGCCTTCAACCACTTCTTCCTTTCGCCGCCCGTGTCCACGCTCGGCACCATCATCGTGCTGCCGCCGCTGCTCTACGCCGTGTTCCAGAAGAGCGAGCGCGCGGTCGGCGACTGGCTGGGCGCGGGCTTCGACGCCGATTCGGAAATGCTCGCGCTCATCAACTCGGGGAATCTCTCGGATTCGCCGGTCGGGCGGTACCTCCACACGCTGAAGGACAAGTTCAAGGGCCCCATCGTCGCCGATCTGCTGTGCTACCTGCGCGTGTACACGGAGCTCGCGCTGCGCGCCAAGGGCATCCTCATGATGCGCGAGAGCGGCTTCGAGGTGCCCGTGGACGAGGCGACGAAGGAGAAGTTCGCCGAGCTGCGCTACCTCGAGGGCAGCATCGGCCGCACCGGGCGCCTGGCCATCCAGCCCATGCTGCACATGAGCCACAAGGACCTCTGGCAGCTCTACATGCTGGGCAAGTAGGCGCTCGCGCGGCGCGCGCTCAGACGATCGTCACGCCGCCGTCCACGACCAGCGTCTGNNTCCCACAAGGCGCGCGCGAAATCCGTCTTGATGAGGCCCGGCGCGACGGAATTCACGCGCACGTTCCTCGGCCCCCACTCCGCGGCGAGGTTGCGGACGAGCTGCATGTCCGCGGCCTTGGAGATGCCGTAGATGCCGATGACCGTGTTGGCCAGCAGCCCGGCGATGGAGGCGACCATGATGAAGCTCCCGCCCCCGCGCTCGGCCATGCCGGGCAGGGTCATGTTGGCGAGCCACAGCGTGCTCTTCACGTTGTTCAGCATGACCTTGTCGAACGTCTCGTCCGGCAGCCCCGAAAGCGGCCCGTAATACGGGTTCGCGGCGGCGTTGGCGACGACGATGTCGATGCGCCCCCAGGTGGCCAGCGTCAGGTCGACGAGCGCCTGCAACTCGTCCTTTCGCGAGACGTTGCAGGGTCGGGCGATGACGGCGTGCCCCCGGGCCTCGAACTCGGCGCGAACCGCTTCGCAGGCCTCCGCCTTGCGCGAGGACACGACGACCCGGGCGCCGGCGCGCGCCATCTCCTCCGCCGCGGACTTGCCGATGCCTTTGGTCGAGCCGGTGACGAGGGCCACCTTGCCGCTCAAGTCAAACAGGGAGTTGGGAGGGGTCATGTTTCAGCATGCGAAATTCAGTATGACTAAGTTGACACGCCCTGTGGCTGGATGGAATATCGAAATGCGAAACACCCGCCTCCGCACCCCTTCACATAACGAGAGAACAGACCCATGGGAGCCTCCGAACCGACCCTGCCGCTGACCGAGCCGGAATTGGGCTACAGCTACGAACACGAGGGCGACCGGCAGTTCGCCACCACGCTCGCCCGCGGCCTCGAAGTGCTGCGCTGCTTCACGCCGCTCGAGCCGATGCTCGGCAACAAGGAAATCTCGGTGCGCACCGGGCTGCCCAAGCCCACGGTGTCGCGGCTCACCTACACGCTGACCAAGCTGGGCTACCTGCGGCACAACATTCGGCTCGGCAAGTACCAGCTGGGCTCCGCGGTCCTGTCGATCGGTTATCCCCTGCTCGCCTCCATGAGCGTGCGGCAGATCGCGCGGCCGCACATGAAGGAGCTCGCCGATTACTGCAACGGTTCGGTGTCGATGGGCATCCGCGATCGCCTGAACATGGTGTACGTGGAATCCTGCCGCAGCGGCAACGGCCTGACGTCGCTGCCCGACATCGGCACCGCGGTGCCGATCGCCCAGGCGGCGATCGGCAGGGCGTATCTCGCCGCCTGCACGCCGCCGGAGCGCGAGGCGCTGCTCAACCAGATGAAAGTGAAGCAGCCCGAGCTGCTGCGCAAGTACAAGGCCCAGCTCGATCGCGGACTCGATGACGTGCGCAACCGGGGCTTCTGCACGTCGGTCGGCGAGCTGCGCCGCGAGGTGCACGCCGTCGGCGTTCCGATGCGCCGCTCGATCGACGGCGAGATCGTGTCGTTCAACTGCGGCGTGCCGGCCTTCATGCTGAAGAAGGGCCAGCTCGAGGAGGATATCGGCCCGCGCCTCGTCACGACGGTGCGCAACATCGAAGCAGCACTCGGCATCCACTGAGCGCCATGGAGCCCTGCGTCGTCGAGTCGCGCCACGGGCGCGTGCTCGAGCTCGAAATCGCCAATCCCGCGCAGCGCAACGCGCTCACGCCGGAGATCTCCCGCGGCCTCACGCGCGCGCTGCGCCTCGCCGACGACGACGCTTCGGTCGGCGCCGTGGTGCTGCGCGGCGCGGGCGATCACTTTTGCGCGGGCGGCAACGTCAAGGCGCTCGCGGAGATGCGCGCGAGCCAGCCGCGCCAGGCGATCTACGAGCGCATCTCCGCCATCAACGAGCTCGCCCGCGCGCTGCGCGCCACGGGCAGGCCGGTCATCGCCGCCGTCGAAGGGCATGCGGCGGGCGCCGGGTTCTCGATCGCGCTCGGCTGCGACCTGATCGTCGCCGCGGACAGCGCGGTGTTCACGATGTCCTACGTCAAGATCGGCGTGAACGCGGACGGCGGGGGCACGTGGTTCCTCGCCCGCGCGCTGCCGCCGCAGCTCGCCAGCGAGCTGGCGCTCACGGCGCGCCCTGCACCGGCGGCGCTGCTGGCCGCGCACGGGGTCGT
>DKBI01000140.1:2510-2764 GCA_002451175.1 Betaproteobacteria bacterium UBA6904 | reverse complement strand
TGCGTCGCGTAGCAGATGTCGTCCCTCTTCGGGCCGCGAATCGCCGGGAAGCGCGCCTTGAGCGCCGCGACCACGCGCGCGGCGTCGTCCACGGAGAGCGTGGTCTGCGTCACGTAGGCGAGCTTTTCCGGGTTGCGCACGACGAGGCGCATGACGTCCTGGACGGACTCCACGAGGTGCATGCCGTCCGTGGACTGCCCCATGGTGCCCTCCGCTTCGGGATGGCCGCGATGCCCGATCATGACGATCTCGAA
>DKBI01000140.1:0-2464 GCA_002451175.1 Betaproteobacteria bacterium UBA6904 | reverse complement strand
TTGAACGCCGGCCAATGCCAGCCCGCCGCATGGAAATCGAGGAAATCCACGACGTGCCCCCACTCCAGGCGATCCCACAGATTGCCGAGCGCACCGCCAAGGATGAGCGCCAGCGCGAGGCTGAACAGGCGCCTCCCGGGATGACGCACGAGCAGATAGCCAATGATCCCCGCGGCAGTCACGGCGATGAAGGCGAACAGGGGGGTCTGCCAGCCGGGCGCGTTCGCGAGCAGGCTGAACGCCGCGCCCTTGTTGAAGACGAGAACCAGATTGAAGAAGCCGGTCAGCACGCGCACTTCCCCCGGCTCGAATGCGCCGAGTACCGCCAGCTTGGTGGCGCGATCGGCGATTATCACCACCGCCGCAAGCGCAAACCAGACCCACGGCCGCATCCCATCCCGATGGGGTCTGACCCCATTTTCCTGAGATGGGGTCTGACCCCATTTCTCTTGGCTGGCCATGGGCAGCGCCGGGTCCTCAGGCAATGGGCCGCGGCTCGCCCGGCCCGTTGAGGTTGGACCGGCATCGCCCGCACAGGCCGGCCTCGTCCACGTCGGCCCGATAGTGCCAGCAGCGCTCGCACTTCGCATGCGTGCTCGGGGTGACGACCACGCGCGCCTCGCTCGCCGCGTGCACGCGCGCCGCCGACGTGATCAGGACGAACTTGAGATCGTCCGCGAGGCTCGCCAGCAGCGCCTGGTCGGCGCCGTCCGCGTAGAGGTCGACTTCCGCCTGCAGCGACGAGCCGACCTTGCCCGCGGCGCGCAGCTCCTCGAGCTCCTTGCGCACGGGGCCGCGCAGCTCGCGCAGGCGCGCCCAGCGCGCCAGCAGCGCGTCGCCGTCGGCAACCGGCGGCAGTGCATGCCAGGTCTGGTAGAACACGCTGTCGTCCGCGTTCTTCGCGAACACCTGCCAGAGCTCCTCCGCGGTAAACGACAGGATGGGCGCCATCAGCCGCACGACGCTGGAGGTGATGTGCCACAGCGCGGTCTGCGCCGAGCGCCGCGCCGCCGACTGCGCGCCGCAGGTGTACAGGCGGTCCTTCAGGATGTCCAGGTAGAACGCGCCGAGATCCTCCGAGCAGAACGCGAGCAGCTTCTGCGCAATGAGATGGAAGGCGTAACGGCTGTAGTCCTCCGCCAGCTCGCGCTGCAGCCTGGCGGTGAGCGCGAGCGCATAGCGGTCGATCTCCGCCATCTCCGCGACGGGCACCGCGTGCGTGGCGGGGTCGAAGTCGGACGTGTTGGCGAGCAGGAACCGCAGCGTGTTGCGGATGCGCCGGTAGCTCTCCACCACCCGCTTCAGGATCTCGTCGGAGATGAACAGTTCGCCGCTGTAGTCGGTCGACGCCACCCAGAGCCGGAGAATCTCCGCGCCGAGCGTGTCGGCGATCTTCTGCGGCGCGATGACGTTGCCCCTGGACTTCGACATCTTCTTGCCTTCGCCGTCCACGACGAAGCCATGCGTGAGCAGCGACCGGTACGGCGGCACGCCGTTCATCATGCACGACACCAGGAGCGAGGAGTGGAACCACCCGCGATGCTGGTCGGAGCCTTCCAGGTACAGGTCCGCGGGAAACCCGGTCTGCGCGGCGTGCGATCCCTGCATCACGGTGAAATGCGTGGAGCCCGAGTCGAACCACACGTCCAGCGTGTCGCGAATCTTCTCGTAGTGCGCCGCATCGGCCCCGAGCAGCTCGTCGGCCCGCACCTGCTGCCAGGCCTCGATCCCGGCCTTTTCGACGCGCTGCGCGACGGCCTCCAGCAGCCGCGGCGTCTCCGGGTGCAGTTCGCCCGTCTCCTTGTGGATGAAGAAGGGCATCGGCACGCCCCATTGGCGCTGGCGCGAGAGCGTCCAGTCCGGCCGGTTGGCGATCATGCCGTGCAGCCGCGCCTTGCCCCACGCCGGAAAGAATTGCGTCGCCTCGATGCCGCGCAACGCGAGCGTGCGCAGGGACTCCGTCGGCCTGCGGCCCCGGAGCCCGGGCACCTCGTCCATGCCGGCGAACCACTGCACCGTGGCGCGCAGGATCACCGGCGTCTTGTGCCGCCAGCAATGCATGTAGCTGTGCGACTCCGTGCGCGCCGCGAGCAGCGCACCACGGCGCTCGAGTTCGCTCACCACATCTCGGTTGGCGTCCCAGATCATGCGGCCGCCGAAGAGCGGCAGCGACGCCACGAACTTGCCGTCGCCCTGCACGGGCCGCAGGATCTCCTCGTCCTTCATGCCGTAGCGGCGGCAGGATTCAAAGTCCTCCACGCCGTAGGCGGGCGCCGAGTGCACGACGCCCGTGCCGGTGTCGAGCGTGACGTAATCGCCGAGGAACACCGGCGCGTCGCGATCGTAGAACGGATGACGGAAGCGGATGCGCTCGAGCTTCGCGCCGCTGCAGGACGCGAGCGCGCGGCCCGTGAGCCCGTAGCGCGCGAGGCACGCCTCCCGGAGATCGGCCGCCAGCACGAGG
>DKBI01000226.1 GCA_002451175.1 Betaproteobacteria bacterium UBA6904 | reverse complement strand
GCGCGCGACCACGGTGCGGCGCGGATCCACGACGACAAGCTTGGCGCCGCGCTGGCGCGCACGCTTGATCACCGGCATCAGGTGCAGATTCGACCAGCTGACGTTGTTGCCCCACGCGATGATCAGCTGCGCGTGCTCGGCCTGCTCGGGCGGCATGCCCGGCACGGCACCGAACGTCCCCGCCCAGGCTTCGCCGCGGATGCCGCCGCACAGCGGCCGGCGGTCCAGCAGGCTCGCGCCCAGCCGATGAAAGAAGCGCAGGTCCATCGAGCCGCCGGCGAGGAGTCCGTGCGGCCCGGCGTAGTTGAGCGGCAGGATCGCCTGCGGGCCGCTGCGCTCGATGACGTCCTGGAAGCGGGCGTGGATGAGGTCCAGGGCCTTCTCCCAGGAGATCGGGGCAAAGCGCCCCTCGCCCTTTCTGCCCTCGCGCGCGAGGGGCGTGCGCAGCCGCCCCGCCCCGTGCACCCACGCCGGATACGAGGCCGGCACTTTCGCGCACAGCACGCCGTCGGTGTACGGATTGACCGGCGAGCCGCGCACGGCGACGACGCGCCCGGCATCCACCGTAACGCTGAGGCTGCAGGTGTCCGGGCAATCGAGCGGACAGACGGAAGGCAGGGTCGCAGGCATGGGCGTCATGGTACCGCGGCTGCTATATTGCGTTGTCCCGATGCGACCCTCCGGCTCTCGCGTGCCGCGTCTTCTTTTTGCTCTGCTGTTCGCGCTTGCCGTGCCAACGGCCATTGCGCAGGGCTATCCGTCCAGGCCCGTGCGTCTGCTCGTGCCCTTCGGGCCCGGCGGCGTCGCGGACATCACGGCGCGCCTCGTCGCGCAGCGGATGAGCGGCCCTCTCGGCCAGCCGGTCATCGTAGAGAATCGCCCCAGCGCGGGCGGCGTGGTCGCCTCGGCGGCGGTCGCGCAAGCCGAGCCCGACGGACACACGCTGCTCTTCATCACGAATGGCAATGCGGTGAGCGCCACGCTGTTCCGCGCCCTGCCCTACGACACGCTGAAGGATTTCGCNNAAGCCCGGGCGCATCCGGGCCGGCTGACGCTGGCAACGATCAACCCCGGCAGCACCCAGCACCTCGCCGCCGAACTGCTGCGCATGAGCGCCGGCATCGACGTCACGCTCGTGCCGTTCAAGGGCACGCCGGACGTGGTCAACGCATTGCGCGCGGGCGTCGCCGACAGCGCGGTCGAGATCCTCGCGCCGGTCCTGCCCCAGATCCGCAGCGGGGCGTTGCGCGCGCTGGCCGTCGCCGGGCGCAAGCGCTCTGCGTTGCTGCCCGACGTTCCCACGCTCGCCGAATCGGGCGTCGCGGGCTACGAGGCAACGTCGTGGAACGGGCTCGCGGCGCCGGCCCGTACGCCGGCGGCGGTGATCGAGCGCCTGAACCGCGAGGTCCAGGCCGCGGTGGCCGCGCCCGAAGTGAAGATGAAACTTCAGGACCTCGGCATCGAACCGCGCGCCGGCACGCCGCGCGCCTTGCGCGAACAGCTGGAGGCCGATATCGCAAAATGGAAGCGCGTCATCGAGCGCGCGAACATCCCGCGGCAGGGCTAGCGCGGAACGAGGAGACACGGGCGATGCGCACCCAGGTGGCGATCATCGGCGGCGGCCCCGCCGGCATGCTGCTGTCGGAAATTCTTCACCAGGCGGGCATCGACAGCGTCGTGCTCGAGCAACGCAGCCGCGAGTACGTGCTGGGCCGCATTCGCGCCGGCGTGCTCGAGCAAGGCTCGGTGGACGTTCTGCGCGCGGCGGGCCTCGGCGCGCGCATGGACCGCGAGGGCCACCCGCACGACGGCGCGGCGATCGTCTGGGCGGGCCGCAGCACGTTCTTCATCGACTGCTGGAAATACGTCGGCAGGCGGTTCCTGACCTACGGCCAGACGAACATCCAGGAGGATCTGTTCGCCGCAGCGGACCGTCGCGGCGCGCAGCTGCTCTGCGAGGCGACCGATGTGATGCCGATGGACGTGACCGGCGCGAGGCCGCACGTCACGTTCAAGCGCAACGGCGCCAGCCACCGCCTCGACTGCGACTTCATCGCGGGGTGCGACGGCTACCACGGCGTCAGCCGCAGCGTGATTCCGGCCAGCGTCCTGCGCGTGTTCGAGAAGGTCTACCCCTTCGGCTGGCTCGGCATCCTTTCGGAGACCCCGCCGCAGCCCCACCTCACCTACGCCAACCACCCGCGCGGATTCGCGCTGGCCTCGATGCGCAATCCGATGCTCAGCCGCTACTACGTGCAGGTCTCGCTCGCGGATCGCATCGAGGATTGGCCGGACGAGCGTTTCTGGACCGAGCTGAAAGCGCGCTATCCGGACGACATCGCGAGAACCATCGTCACCGGCCCCTCGGTCGAGAAGTCCATCGCGCCGCTGCGCAGCTTCGTCGCCGAGCCGATGCGCCACGGGCGGCTGTTTCTCGCCGGCGACGCGGCGCACATCGTGCCCCCGACCGGCGCCAAGGGCCTCAATCTCGCGATCTCGGACGTCTTCTACCTGTCGCGCGCGCTGCGGGCCCACTACGGCGAACGCCGGGACGATCTCCTCGATCGCTACAGCGAGACCGCGCTGCGCCGGGTCTGGGGCGCGGTTCGCTTCTCGTGGTGGCTGACGAACCTGCTGCACCGGTTTCCCGACATGGGCGACTTCGAGCAGCGCGCGCAGGAAGGCGAGCTCGACTATCTCGCCAGCTCGGTGCACGCGCAGGCGAGCGTCGCGGAGCAGTACGCGGGAATGCCGTTCGAATGAGCGACAATATCTGCCTTTCAAGAATGCGCGAGCGGATGCGGGCATGACCTCGAGGATCACCGGGATCTCGTCCATGGCGACGCGCGCGCTGCTGGCGGATCTGGCCACGGCGTATCACGAGCGCTCGGGGCTCGCCGTGGCCATCGAGGCCGTGGGCGGCGTCGATGCGGCGAGGCGTGTGCAGTCCGGCGAAGCCTTCGACGTCGTGGTGCTCGCGGCGGACGCGATCGATCAACTCGCCGAGGACGGCCGCGTCGTTCCCGGCAGCCGCGCCGACCTCGTGCGGTCGGACGTCGCCATCGCAGTGCGCACCGGCGCGCCCCGACCCGACGTCGGCTCCGAAGAGGCCTTGCGGCGCGCCGTGCTGGCCGCGCGCACGCTCGGCTATTCCACCGGACCGAGCGGCGTGGCGCTGATCCGGCTGTTCGAACGCTGGGGCATCGCCGAGGCGGTGCGCGAGCGCCTCGTGCAGGCCAGGCCCGGCGTGCCGGTTGGCCAGCTGGTGGCACGGGGCGACGTCGAGCTCGGCTTCCAGCAGCTGAGCGAAATGATCCACCTGAGCGGCATCGAGCTGCTCGGGACGATGCCGCGCGGCGCGGAAATCGTCACTGTGTTTTCCGGCGGAGTTTGCACCGCGTCGAGCCAGCCCGAGGCCGCGCGCGCGCTGCTCGAGTTTCTGCGCTCGGCCGGCACCGCCGACGCCAAGCGACGCCACGGCATGATGCCCGCGTAAGCGCTTGCACGAACACTCCAGGAGCCCACGATGATCATCGACTGTCACGGCCACTACACCACCGCACCGAAAGCGCTGGAGGACTGGCGCAATGCCCAGATCGCGGGACTCAAGGACCCGGCGAAGACGCCGCGGGCGTCGGACCTCAGGATCGGCGACGGCGAGCTGCGCGAGTCCATCGAGAAGAATCAGCTGCGGCAGATGAAGGAGCGCGGCCACGACCTGACCATCTTCTCGCCGCGCGCCAGCTTCATGGCGCACCACATCGGCGATTTCGACACCAGCGCGACCTGGGCGGCGATCTGCAACGAGCTGATCCACCGGGTCGCGCGGCTCTTCCCGGACCACTTCATCGGCTGCGCGATGCTGCCGCAGTCGCCCGGCGTCGATCCGAAGAGCTGCATCCCGGAGCTGGAGAAGTGCGTGCGGGAGTACGGCTTCGTGGCGATCAATCTCAACCCCGATCCCTCGGGCGGGCACTGGAGGGAGCCGCCGCTCACCGACCGGCACTGGTATCCGATCTACGAGAAGCTGGTCGAGTACGACATCCCGGCGATGATCCACGTCAGCACGAGCTGCAACGCGTGCTTCCACACTACCGGCTCGCACTACCTCAACGCCGACACGACGGCGGTCATGCAATGCATCACCGGCGACCTGTTCAAGGACTTCCCGACCCTGCGTTTCGTCGTTCCGCACGGGGGCGGCGCGGCGCCTTACCACTGGGGGCGCTTTCGCGGCCTGGCCCAGGAATTGAAGCGGCCCTTGCTGAAGGACCATCTGCTGAACAACGTGTATTTCGACACCTGCGTGTACCACCAGCCCGGCATCGACCTGCTGGCGCGCGTCATCCCCGTGGACAACATCCTCTTCGCCTCCGAGATGTTCGGCGCCGTCAAGGGGGTCGATCCGGAGACCGGCCACAATTTCGACGATACACGCCGCTATGTGGCCGCGACGCCCAGTCTGTCGGACGCCGATCGCCGCAAGATCTTCGAGACCAACGCGCGGCGCGTGTACCCGCGGCTCGATGCCGCGCTGAAGGCCCGCGGCCGCTGAATCCAACCGAGAGGAACCCCGTATGAGCTCGATCGCCGTCCGCAACATCCAGCGCCCGGATCCCGGCGTCATCGAGGCGCTGTCCCGCTTCGGTGTCGCGACGCTCCACGAGGCGCTGGGGCGCACCGGCCTGCTGGACGCGGCGCTGCGTCCGATCTACCCGGGCGCCGCGGCGTGCGGCCCCGCCCTCACCGTGCTCACCCACCCGGGCGACAACTGGATGCTGCACGTCGCCGCCGAGCTGATCCGCCCCGGCGACGTGGTCGTCATTGCTTGCAGCGCCCCGAACGGCGACGGCATGTTCGGCGAACTGCTCGCCACGTCGTTTCGCGCGCGCGGCGCCACGGGCCTCGTCACCGACACCGGGGTGCGCGACGTGAAAGACATTTCGGCGATGACCTTTCCGGTGTTTTCGCGTCACATCTCCGCCAAAGGCACCGTCAAGGCGACGCCCGGCGCGGTCAACGTCCCGATCATTTGCGCCGGCATGCTGGTGCGCCCCGGCGACGTCGTCGCGGCGGACGACGACGGTATCGTCGTGATTCCGCGCGAGCAGGCACCGGAGGTGGCGAAGGCGGCGCAAGCACGCGAAGCGAAGGAGGCCGCGACGCGCAAGCGGCTGCAAACCGGCGAACTCGGACTCGACATCTACGGCATGCGCGACGCGCTGGCGAAGGCGGGGCTGAAGTATGTGGATTGACGGAGCGTGTCCCGCTGCTTCCATGAAGCACGGCGCCGCTTTGGATTTTCTCAGCTCTCGGCATTTCGGCGAGATTCACGCCGAAATGCCGAGATCGACAAGAGTCAAAAACAAGTCGGTGCCTGAACGGACGCAGGATTGACCCATGGACGCCGACTGGCTCCCCTTCTTCGCGAATCCCTCGAAGCCGGCGTTTCGCCTTCCGGCAGGGTCGGTGGACGCGCACTGCCACGTCTTCGGCCCCGAGGCGCAGTTCCCCTTCGCGCCGGAGCGCAAGTACACGCCCTGCGACGCCTCGAAACACCAGCTCTTCGCGCTGCGCGACCACCTCGGCTTCGCACGCAACGTGGTCGTGCAGGCGACGTGCCACGGCGCGGACAACCGCGCCATGGCCGATGCCTGCCGCGCGTCGGGCGGCAAGGCCCGCGGCGTGGCAACGGTCCGGCGGGCCGTGACCGATCGCGAGTTGGAGGCGCTGCACGCCGCCGGCATTCGCGGCGTGCGCTTCAACTTCGTCAAGCGGCTCGTGGACTTCACGCCGCGCGACGAACTGATGGAGATCGCCGGCCGGATCGCGGGGCTGGGCTGGCACGTGGTCATCTATTTCGAAGCGCAGGACCTGCCGGAACTGTGGACGTTCTTCACGGCGCTGCCGACCACGGTCGTCGTGGATCACATGGGCCGGCCGGACGTGAGGAAACCCGTGGACGGGCCGGAGTTCGATCTTTTCGTGAGACTGCTCCGCGAGCACCCGAACATCTGGTCCAAGGTGAGCTGCCCCGAGCGGCTCTCGGCCAGCGGCCCGCCCGCGCTGGACGGCGAGCGCAGCGCCTACCGCGACGTGGTACCGTTCGCGCGGCGCATCGTCGAGACGTTCCCCGACCGCGTGCTGTGGGGCACCGACTGGCCGCA
>DKBI01000073.1 GCA_002451175.1 Betaproteobacteria bacterium UBA6904 | reverse complement strand
GCGGCGGCGAAATCCTCCTCGCGCGTCACCGCCGCGGCCAGCGCCTCGGCATAGGGCAGGCGCTTCACTTCGCGGTTGCCTTGGGCGAGCAGCGCATTGGCGCGCTGCTCGATCCAGCCGGTGACATCGGTATCGGCCGGGCCGCCATTGGGCGGGTTGTATTTGATGCCCCCGTCCGCGGGCGGGTTGTGCGAGGGCGTGATCACCAGGCCGTCGGCACGCGCGCTGCCGCGTTCGCGGTTGTGCATCAGGATGGCGCGGGAGATCACGGGTGTCGGCGTGTAACCCTCACCGGACTGGATGTGAGTGCATACTCCGTTGGCCGCGAGCACTTCCAAGGCGCTGCGTTGCGCCGGATCCGACAGGGCATGACTGTCCTTGCCGAGAAACAAGGGGCCGGTAATGCCCTGCTGCGCGCGGTATTCGCATACCGCCTGCGTGATGGCNNTCGTTGGCGTCGGGTGCCTCGCGATAGGCGCGCAGCAGCGCTTCGACGTTCACCAGTACTTCGGTGGGGGCCGGTTTGCCGGCCAATGGGTGCACCATGATCAATCCTCAGCGCGAAAAGTGATAGCCGGCCCAATTGTCGCCAATTGCGTGGCCGGGCGCCAGCGCGAAACCCATGATGAAGGTCTACGATGCGCATCACGCGGGCGCTGTTGATTTGGATCAAGCGCGTGAGCGCACGCCGGGCTAGCATTTGCGCTGATACACTCGGGGTCAGCCCCGACGTTTTTCCATCCGACCGCCGCTCGGGCGCCGCTTTTTGCATGAGATGTGGCCGCAGCGCGCAGCGCACAACCAGGAGCCAAGCATGGACGCCATCAGCCGATTTCCCGTACCCAAGCTCGAAGAGTTGCCGCAGGACATCCGCGAGCGCATCGTCGCCGTGCAGGAAAAGTCGGGCTTCGTGCCCAATGTGTTTCTGACGCTCGCACACCGCCCGGACGAGTTTCGCGCCTTTTTCGCCTATCACGATGCGCTCATGGAAAAGAAAAGCGGCCTGTCCAAGGCGGAGCGCGAAATGATCGTGGTCGCCACCTCCGGCGCGAACCAGTGCCAGTACTGCGTGGTCGCGCACGGCGCGATCCTGCGCATCCGCGCCAAGAACCCGCTGATCGCGGACCAGGTGGCGGTCAATTACCGCAAGGCCGACATCACCCCAAAACAGCGCGCCATGCTGGATTTCGCCATGAAAACCGCAGTCGAGCCCTGGACCATAGGCGAGTCCGACTTCGAGGCCTTGCGCGGGCACGGATTCAGCGACGAGGACATCTGGGACATAGGCGGCGTCGCCGCGTTCTTTGCGCTTTCCAACCGCATGGCCAATCTGATCAACATGCGGCCCAACGACGAGTTCTACATGCTGGGGCGCGAGCGGCGTCAATAGATGCGCACCCTGGTCGTCTGGCTGATCAACGCGCTGTCGCTGCTTGCGGTGCCCTATGTGCTGCCATCGGTCAGCGTCGACAGCATCTACGCTGCGCTCGTGACCGCGCTGTTGCTGGGCCTGATCAATACCCTGATCCGGCCGCTGCTGGTGCTGGTCACCCTGCCCATCACCATTCTGACCCTGGGCTTGTTCACTCTGGTGATCAACGGCCTCCTGTTCTGGTTCGTCGCCTCCTTCGTCGAAGGTTTCCGCGTCGGCGGTTTCTGGTCGGCGTTCTGGGGTGCCATTGTCTACAGTCTGATATCGGCGGTGGCGAGCTGGCTGGTGCTGCCGCGGCCGCCGCCTCCACCGCAATGGCCGCCAGGGCCACCGCCACCCGGGGACTACATCGACTCGACCGCGCGCCGGCTCTAGCGCCGCGGCGGCTCGCGTCGGCGGCGGCTACAGCCTATGCCACATCCAGACGAGCGCCCATAGGCCGACCACCGATATGAAAGCCAGGGGTGTCCACAGATAGAGCCGGCGCTGTCGCTCGCGTTCACGCTCGCTTTGCGCACGCGCGGCTGCCATCAGCGCCGCGAGCCGCTCCGCCGGCGTGGCCGCAGGATCCTGTTCCGGCGCGGCGGCGAGCGTGCGCTTGATGCGCGCCACCTGCGCGTGGGCGGGCGTTTGCGCCGGCGTCCTGCCCAGTTGGGCGCGCGCCTCGGCGATCAGTGCGGCCTCTTTGGCTGAGAGCTTGTCCGCGGGCACGGCGGGGCCTTACAAAAGCACGATGTCGTACTGCTCCTGGCTGTAGCTCGACTCGGCCTGGATCGACACCGGCTTGCCGATGAAGTCCTCGAGCATCGCGAGCGACTGCGACTCGTCTTCCAGGAACAGATCGATCACCACCTGGGCGGCCAGCACGCGGAACTCGCGCGCGCTGAACTGGCGCGATTCGCGCAGGATCTCGCGCAGGATTTCATAGCACACGGTGCGCGCGGCCTTGACCTGGCCGCGGCCGCCACAGGTGGGGCAGGACTCGCACAGCACGTGCGCGAGCGATTCGCGCGTGCGCTTGCGCGTCATNNGATCAGGTAGCCGCCCGACTTGAGGTCGACGCGGCGTGCCAGCGCCTTCTCGATTTCCTCCTCCACGCCGTACAGGTCGAACAGCGGCCGCTCGCCGGTGTAGTGGTCCAGGCGGGTGAGCACGTTCTGCATGTAATCGCGCGCGAAAGTCTGCAGCTTGAGGAAATTCTCGCGCGAGTCGATCAGGATGCGGCCGGTGTTTTCGTTGACGAAGTCGCGCAGCACGCGCTGCGCGAGCGAAAGGTCCTCGTACAGCAGCGAGGGCGCCGGCGCGGACAGGCTCTTTTCGCGCAGGTCCTGCCACAGCTTGCGCAGGTACTGCAAATCGTTCAGCAGCTCGGCGTCGCTGGCGGTTTCGGCCATGGTGCGGATGATGTAGCCGCCTTTTTCGTCCGCGGGCAGGATCTGCCTTACGCGCTCGAGCAGCGCCGCGCGCACGCCCTCGTCCTCGATGCGCTGCGAGATGCCGAGGTGCGCATCCTGCGGCAGGTGCACCAGCATCCTGCCGGCGATGCTGACCTGGGTCGACAGGCGCGCGCCCTTGGTGCCGATGGGGTCTTTTACCACCTGCACCAGCAGAGGCTGGCCCTCGGAGAGAATCTTCTCGATCGGCTTGTGGGCGGGCTTGCCCGGCTCCGGGGCGCACTGGCCGTTGGTGCGCTCTTCCCAGATGTCGGCGACGTGCAGAAAGGCGGCGCGCTCCAGGCCGATCTCGACGAAGGCGGACTGCATGCCGGGCAGCACCCGCGCTACCTTACCCATGTAGATGTTGCCCAGCAGCCCGCGGCTGGCGGAGCGCTCTATGTGCAGCTCCTGCGCGACGCCGCTGTGCATCACGGCGACCCGCGTTTCCTGCGGGGTCACGTTGATCAAGATGTCTTCGTTCATGCGGCCATTCTACCGGATGGCGCCTTCGGCGCACTCGCGCGCCGCGGCCGCGTCGGGCACCCTTCAGGCCGGCGGTGCGAAACCGAAGCGCTTGAGCAGCTGCGCGGTCTCGTACAGCGGCAGGCCCATCACGCCGGAATAGCTGCCGCGAATCTCGGTGACGAAGGCGCCGGCCCGGCCCTGGATGCCGTAGGCGCCGGCCTTGTCCATGGGTTCGCCGCTGGCCACGTATCGCTCGATTTCGGCGCGGCCGAGTTCGCGAAATCGCACCGAGGTCACCGACAGATCGGCTTGCATGCGTTCGCCCAGCTTGAACGCGATCGCGGTCAACACCTCATGCTCGCGCCCCGACAGGCGTTCGAGGAAGGTGATGGCTTCAGCGGAGTCGGCCGGTGTGCCGAGGATTTCGTCGCCCAGGCACACCGTCGTATCCGCGGCGAGCACGCCGCGCAGCGGCAGCTTGCGCTGCATCACGCGCAGCCAGCCGCTCTCGACTTTGTCGCGGCACACGCGCATGACGTAGTCGCGCGGATTTTCCGCGGCGAGCGCGTCTTCGTTTACGTCAGGGCCGCGCTCGGCCTTGATGCGTTGTGTCAGCACCTCGTATTCGACGCCGATCTGCTCGAGCAGTTCGCGCCGGCGCGGGCTGCGCGAAGCAAGATATATCGTAAATGCCCCGGCCAAGGCGCTTACTCCCGGTGATACGGGTGCCCGCCGATGATGCTCGACGCGCGATAAAGCTGCTCCGCCAGCAGCACCCGTGCCAGGCCGTGGGGCAGCGTCATGGCCGAGAGGCGCAGTTGCATGGCGCAGTTCTTCTTTAGCGTGGCGTCCAAGCCGTCGGCACTGCCGATCAGAAACGCCACCGGGCCGCCGTCCTTCTCCCACGATTCGATCTGCACCGCCAGCCCGCAGGTGCTCAGCTCCTTGCCGTGCTCATCCAGTGCAATAGTGCGCGCGCCCTTGGGCAGGGCCGCACGGATGCGCGCGGCTTCGGCGGCGAGCATTTGATTCACGGTCTTGCCGCTGGCGCGCGCCTCGGGTTTGATTTCGACCAGCTCGAGCTTGGAGCGCGGCGGCATGCGTTTCGCGTAGGTGCGGTAACCGTCGCTCACCCAGGCGGGCATGCGTGATCCGACGGCGATGATTACGAGCTTCATTCTGATCCCGGCGCCAGTTGGCGCGCATTAGTGTCACGACCCCGCGGCACACGCGGGGCGCGGAACAATCAATATGTATAGAGGCGGTTCAACCAGCCGCGGTGTGCGCTTGCGCGGCCTTCTTGCGTGCACGCGGCCGTTTCGGTTCCGGGTGGTCCCAGAGTTCCTCGAGGTTGTAGTACTGTCTCATGGTGGGTTGCATCACATGCACTACGATCGCACCGAGATCGACCAAAACCCACTCGCCGCTGTCTTCGCCTTCCACCGAGAGCACCGCATAGCCGCGCTCCTTCATCTTTTCGCGCACGTTGTTGGCGAGTGCTTTGACCTGGCGCGTCGAGTCGGCGCTTGCGATGATCACGCGCTCGAACATTGGCGACAGATGCGCGACTTTGAGCACGACGATGTCGCGGGCCTTGATGTCTTCGAGTGCGGCAACCGCCGCCTTTTCCATTTTGCGGATATCCATCAGTTCTGGTTTGTCTCCTTTGGGTAGAGATGTTGCGACCGAATATAAGCGAGAACCGCGGCGGGAAGCAAATGGCGCATGTCCTCGCCTGCGGCCAGCCCGGCGCGCACCGCCGACGCCGAGATGTCCATGGGCGGCATGGGAAAGCGCGTGACTCTGCCCGCGCTGCTGCCGGTGAGTTGTTCGGGCCGGGCCGAGCGGCGCGCGATTTCCTCCGATAGATCGGGCGACGGTCCGCCGTCGTTCGGAACGAACCCGGGGCGTGTGGCCACGGCGATATGCGCGAGATCGAACAGCTCGCGCCAGCGCAGCCAGGTCGGCAGGCTCAGAAACGAATCGCTGCCCAGGAGCAACACCAGCGGCTGCGCCTTGCCCAGGGCAGCGCGCATGCGTGTGAGCGTGTGCACGGTATAAGTCGGCTCGCCGTGCCCGAGCTCGCTCTCGTCGATGCGATGGCGCGTATCGCCCGCGGTGGCGAGGCGCAGCATGGCCAGGCGGTCGCGCGCGCTCGCCACCGGTGGCGAGCGATGCCCGGGGCTGCCCGAGGGCAGCCACAGCACTTCGGCGAGCGGCAGTTCCTTGAGCGCCGCCTCGGCCAGCGCGACATGGCCAAGATGCACCGGATCGAAGGTGCCGCCGAGAATGCCGATAAGCCTAGGCGTGCTCAAGATTTGCGCGCAGCGCCCACGGGCAGCCTGGCGATGCGTTGCATCTCGGGTTGATCGAACAACTCGGGATCTTCGACGTAGTCGCGCAGCATGTCGGTGGCATCCAGCCCCCAGAACAGCTGCGTGCCGGTGTCGAAGGTGGGCACGCCGTACACGCCGCGCGCGATGGCTGCGCGCCCGTTGGCCGCGAGCGCATCTTTCACGCGCGGGTCGGCGATCATCGCATCGGCCGCGGCGACGTCCAGGCCCAGCTTGTCGACGAGCGCCGGCCATTCCTGCGCAACCGAGCGGCCTTCCTTCCAGATGAATTCAAAGATGGTCCTGACGGCATCGAGGCGGCTGTCGAGTGCCGCCGCCAGGCGCAGGACGGGTATCGGGTTGAAGGGATGCGCGGGGGGGTAGCGCATCGCGATGCCTTGCCGGCGCGCCAGCCAATAGGTGTAGCGATAGGTCTGCAGACGCTTCGCTTCGAGCTCGGCCGGGCCCTTGTTGCCCCAGTGGTTCAGCAGGCCGGCAAACAGCACGGGCCGCAGTTCGGCGGCGCCGACCAGATCCGGGTGGGCCGCGAACTGCAGGTAGGAGTAGGGCGAAATGAAATCGAAGTACCAGACCAGCGGTGTCGCCAGCGCGCGGCTCACGTGCGGATCTGCCCGTCGCCGAGCACCACGTATTTCTGCGAGGTGAGGCCCTCCAGTCCGACCGGACCGCGCGCGTGCAGCTTGTCGGTGGATATGCCTACCTCGGCGCCCAGGCCGTACTCGAANNTTGACCATCACCGAGCTGGAATCGACTTCGCGCAGGAAGCGTTGCGCGCGATCCTGATCCTCGGTGACGATGGCGTCGGTGTGCGCCGAACCGTACTTGGCGATGTGCTCCATCGCCGCATCCATGTCCTTGACGACGCGCACCGCGAGTATGGGCGCCAGGTATTCCGTATACCAGTCCTCCTCGTTCGCGGGCTGGATCCCCGCCACGATCTTGCGCGCGGCCTCGTCTCCGCGCAGTTCCACACCCTTGTCGAAATAGATGTTCGCCAGCGGCGGCAGAACCTGTTCCGCGATGCCTGCGGCGACCAGCAGCGTCTCCATGGTATTGCAGGTTCCGTAGCGCTGCGTCNNCATGCACGCGGCGATGGCGCGGTTGCAGCGCAGCGCCTCGCTGCCGCCGCGCAGGATGGCGGCATTGCCCGACTTCAAACACAGGCCGGCGGCGTCCGCGGTGACGTTGGGACGCGATTCGTAAATGATGCCGATCACTCCCAGGGGCACGCGCATGCGGCCGACGCGAATGCCGCTGGGGCGCTCGCGCAGTTCGGTGATTGCGCCGATCGGATCCGCGAGGCGCGCGATCTGCTCCAGGCCTTCGGCCATGTCTTCGATGCCGCTGGCGCCGAGCTGCAGGCGGTCGAGCAGCGCCGGCTCGAGTCCGTTGGCGCGCGCCTCGGCCACGTCATCGGCATTTGCGGCGAGCAGCCGTGCGGCGTCGCGCCGAATCGCTGCGGCTGCCGCTGCGAGCGCGCGGTCCTTGCTCGCGCTGTCCGCGCGCGCGAGCACGCGCGCGGCGGAGCGTGCCTGTTCGCCCAGGCGGCGCATGTAAAGCTTGACGTCCTTGGTTTCCGCTGCCGTATCCATGGCGAGGATTCTACCGCGCCGCGCGGCCGAGGGGGCTGACCGTCTTTGCGGTCGCGTTTCTGCGAAATGCCGGCGCGGCCAAACGTTTTGCGCGCGGCTAGGCGCTTTCGGGCGTGCCCTGCCACAGCATGTCGTAGCCCAGCTCCTTGGTTTCCGAGCACATCGCCGCCAGCTGGTCGAATTTGGTGGTGAAGATTTTGTCGGCGTGCGATTTTTCGTGCTCCTCGAACGAGCGCCAGTAGGTGACGATGGCGTAGTGCTCTTCCGCAGGCGAGGTCGCGCCGAGCGAGCCCTCTTCCGACACGAAGCCGGAGAACTTGAATACCTGGCCGGCAATGAAGCCGCCCTTGTCGCCGCCGTAGGTCTCTTTTACGACGTTGCACATCTCGCCTACCGCGAGCTCGACCTGTTCGAAGCTGACGCCGGGTTTGAGCTTGACCGTGTTGAACAGCATCTTGGCGCCGAAGGGCAGGGTAATCGGATCGAACATGGCTTCTCCTGTGCGTTGACTGAATCGACAGTGGGCGGAATCCCCTGCTCCCAATTTACACCAGCTGCGCTGCGCCCGCGTTGATCAGCCCAGCACGGTCACCACCACGCGTCGCAGCTGCGCGCCGCTGCGGTGTTCCCACAGATAGATTCCCTGCCAGGTGCCGAGCAGCATTTCGCCGCGGCCGACGGGCACCGTTACCGCGCTGCCGGCAAGCAGGCTGCGCGCGTGCGCGGCCATGTCGTCTGCGCCTTCGGTATCGTGGCGGTAGGCGGGGTCGCCATCCGGCGCCCAACGCGCGGCCAGCGTTTCCAGGTCGCGCCGCACCGCCGGATCGGCGTTTTCCGTGATCATCACCGAGCAGCTGGTGTGCTGTACGAACACCTGTGCGATTCCGGTGGTGATGCCGGCGGCGCGCACGATGCGCGCGACCTCGGCCGTGATCTCAGTGCTGCCGCGTCCGCGGCTGCGTATGTCGAAGCTCTGTTGATGGCTCATGGCGTTCAGGGTTCCGGGTCAAGGCCGCGATCGGGCGGCACACCAATTATTTCCTGCATGATAGCCGAGGCGCGGGCGGCCCGAACCGCGTGCCTGGGATGGGTCTCGGTTCATGCGCCAATTCAGCTGTCATCCCCGACCGGCGTTAGCGCGGGTCCGGGGCAGGTGCGCGGGGGCCGGTCAAAACGCTACACTCTGCGCTCAACCTAGAGCAAGGATGCGTCATGACGGAAGCGCTAAGCCCGGTACATTCCAGCCTCCCGCTGGCAGCGGCCGCGGCCATCGTCGACCAGGCGATCGCCGTGCGCGTGCGTGAAGGACTGTTGCCGCTCGCAGTAGCCGTGCTCGATGCCGGCGGCAATCTCGTCGCTTTCAAGCGCGAGGACGGCTGCGGCGTGCTGCGTTTTGACATTGCGGTGGGCAAAGCGGCGGCCGCGCTCGGCATGGGGATGTCCTCGCGCCTGATACGCGACCGCCTCGCGGGGCGGCCTGCGTTTCAGAATGCGCTGGCTGCGGCTGCCGACGGACGCTTCATTCCGGTGCCCGGCGGAGTCCTCATTCTGGATGCGGCGGGCGCCGCCGTCGGCGCGGTCGGTATCAGCGGCGACGCTTCAGACAAGGACGAATACTGTGCGCTGGTCGCGGTGAAAGCCGCCGGATATCAGAGCGAGCCGGCCGAGCCCAATCCGCAATGGCGCAGCGCGGGACTCTGACCAATGGCGCGCAGCGGCGTTCCTGTCCGCTTCAGGACTGCGTCGCCATGCCGCCGTCGACGGTGATGTAGACGCCCGTGGTGTAGGAGGAACGCTCCGAGGCGGCGAAGGCCACGGTCCAGGCGATTTCGTCCGCAGTCGCGGGCCGGCCGAAGGCCATGCCCTTGAACAGCTCCTCGTAGCGGTTGGCATCGCCGAGCTTGGCCGCCGCCATCTGTTTGTAGAGCGACAGCAGGCGGTCGGTCGCTACCGGCCCGGGGCTCACGCCGAGCACGCGTATGCCGTCCGCGGGCGAAGCGCCGCCCAGCGTGCGCGTGAACGCCATCAGTCCGGCGTTGGCCGTGCTGCCGGCGATGTAGGCGGCGTTGAGTTTCTCGCCCGCCGCGCCGAGCACATTGACGATGACGCCGCGCTTTTTCACCTTCATCTGCGCATACACCGCACGCGTGAGGTTGATGTAGCCGAACACCTTCAGGTCCCAGGCGCGGCGCCAGGTGTCCTCGTCCACGGTCTGCAAATCGCCGCCGGGTATCGCCCCCGCGTTGTTGACCAGGATGTCCAGATCGCCCACGGCGGCTGCCAGACTCTCGGCGACGCCGCGCTGCGAAAGGTCGGCCGCCCTGCATTGCACCTCGGCGCCGGTCTTCGCCTTTATGTCTGCGGCCGCAGCGGCGAGCGCCGTAGCGTCGCGCGAGGCGATGGTGACCGTGCAACCTTCCTCTGCGAGCACCTGCGCACAGGCCCTGCCTATGCCCTTCGATCCGCCGGTGACAAGTGCGCGCTTACCCTTCAACTTGAGATCCATGAAATTCCTTTCGGTATGCGGCGCAAAGCTGCGTGTCCGGCCGCGTGACCGGAACTCTACCCCAGCTTGGCGCGGCAGGTAAGGGCCGCGCCCCTGCGGAAATCGCGCCATCTCTTGATCAAGCGCAAACGCGCCCCACGGGCGCTTGCGAAGCTATGCGCAGGTCCTGCCGGTGCGGCGCAAGGAGAACAGCGATGGATCGCATCGAAGAGCGGCGTTACGAAGGCTTGAGTCCGTTCGAGCTCAAGAACAAACTGGTCGAGCTCGCCAAGCACCGCGGCGAGCGCCTCATGCTCAATGCCGGGCGCGGCAATCCGAACTGGGTCGTGCTCGAGCCGCGCGCCGCGTTTTTCCGCCTGGGCGAATTCGCGCTGGGCGAGGCAGGGCGCAGCGCGCCCGCGCCGGGACTGGGCGGCCTGCCGAAGAAACGCGGCGTCGCCGCACGACTGCGCGCCTTTCTCGCGGCGCGCCCCAAGGCGCCGGGGAACGATCTGCTCCTGCGCGGTATCGATTACGCCTGCGAGGTGCAGGGCTGCAATGCCGACCTGCTTGCAGGCGAATGGGTCGACGCGGCGCTGGGCGACCACTATCCGCTGCCGGTGCGCATGCTCGCGCACGCCGAGGCGCTGGTGCGCGCACATCTCGTCGCCGAACTGTTCGGCGGCGACGAGGCGCGCGGCGATTTCGATCTGTTCGCCGTCGAGGGCGCAAGCGCCGGCATCACCTACGTGTTCCAGTCGCTGCTGCAATCGCGCCTGCTCGCGCCGGGCGAGCGCATCGCCCTCGGCGTGCCGATTTTCACGCCCTATCTGGAGGTGCCGCGCCTTGCGGAATACCGCTTCGAGCTCGTCGAGATTGCGCAGGACGAGGCCAGCGGCTGGCGCTATCCGGCGGCCGAACTGGACAAGCTGCGCGATCCGCGGATCAAGGCGTTTCTCCTGGTCAACCCGTCCAACCCCACGGCCGTGGCGATGGATGCCGCGGCGGTCGCGCGCATCGGCGCCATCCTGCGCGAGCGGCCCGAGCTCATCCTGATCACCGACGACGTCTACGCTCCTTTTGTGGAGGGGTTCCAGTCGCTGGCAGCCGTGGCGCCTACGAACACTATTCTGCTTTACTCGTTTTCCAAGTTCTGGGGCGCGACCGGCCTGCGCCTTGGCGTGATCGGACTGCACCGCAGGAACGCGCTCGACGCGCGCATTGCCGCCCTGCCCGCCGAAGCGCAGGCCTGCGCGCGCGCACGCTACGGCGCCGTCTCCACCGAGCCGGCGCGCGTGAAGCTCATCGACCGCATGGTGGCCGACAGCCGCGCGGTCGGGCTCAACCACACCGCGGGCCTGTCCTCGGCGCAGCAGTTGCAGATGACGCTGTTCGCGCTGGATGCCCTGCTCGATGAAACCTGCGCGCGCAAGCGCGCGGCGCGCGAACTGCTGCGCGCTCGCCACGCGCGCCTGTACCGCGGCGCCGGTCTCGCGCCGCCGCAGGATCCGCTGCTAACCCGCTATTACGCGACGCTGGATGTGCCCGCGCTCGCGCGTGCGCGCTACGGCGCAGCGTTCGCACAATGGCTGGCGGCCGAGTTCGAACCGATCGACTTCGTCGTGCGCCTCGCCGAAGAATGTGCGGTGGTGCTCATGGACGGCGGCGGTTTTGACGCACCCAGGATGTCGGTGCGCGTGTCGCTCGCCAACCTTCCCGACGACGCCTACGAACCCATAGGCCGGGCCATCGCCGGATTGCTCGCCGATTACCATGCGCAGTGGCGGACCGGCAAAGGCGCGGGCTAGGCCGGTTCGCCCAATCCGCGTGCGCGCGTCGAGCCGGAGCGGTTCAGTCGCCTTTGAAAATCTGCTGCCGCAATGCAAGCAGTTCGTGCCGCTCGGTGTCCCTGAACTGACCCTTCTGATTGCGCTTGATCGACTCGTGCTTGATCGGGAAATTCACCCCCGGCACCAGCCACAGCGTGAGTTCGAGCTTGCCGCCGGCGCTCATGTTCCAGCCCGAGGCCTCGATCTTGAACGCGTCGAACGTACCCGCCGGCACGGTGACGCTCTCCCTGCTCACGATCTGGACGTCGAGGTGCACGAACGAGGTCTTTCCGCGCCCGCTCACGGCGAAGGCCGCAGTCCATCTCTTGCCGAGCTGGAACTCCGCGGGCGCGAGCTGGCGCGGCACGTCGAAGCGCTTGTGGCCCTGCTTCAGGGTGTTGCCCATCAGGTCCATGACGCCCATGCCGTCGTTGATCACCACACGGTCCGCACCGGGATGGATCTTGGTGACGCGCAGCGTGTAGACGCGCTGCTCGATCCCGGTGAGCAGGTCCGATTCGCGATAGGTCGCAGCGTCGCCCACGCTGTAGTGCCGGCCCAGGGGGTAGCGCCCGGCCGAGTAGGGGTTGGCCGAGGGCTTCAACAGCTGCGGCGCCTTTTCGCCCTCCTTGATGTCGATCGCGGGCTTGTCGTCCTGTGGCGGGGCCGCCGGCGCCGGGGCCGGAGCCACGGGCTTTTGCGCCTCGGCGAGCAGGCGCGCGAGGCGCACTTGCGCAATCTCGGCAAAGCGCCCGTTGGGAAAGTTGCGCAGGTAATTCACCCAGTCGTCGGACTTCTCCGAGGTCTTGATCGCATTCCAGGCCGCGAGGTCCGCTTCGATCAGCTGTTCCAGTTCCGCGGCGGAAAGTTTCCTGCCGCCGTTGCCGAAGAGGTAGACGTCGGATTCGAGCGAGGTCGTCTCCCAGGGAATCTGCAGGCCCTGCGAGGCGAGGCGCACGTTGAGGCGCACGCGCTTCAACGCGTCTTCGAGCCGCGTGCCGCGCTGGGCGAATTCGCGCAGCAGGTTCTCGGTGTATAGGCCGTTCTTGCCGGCGCCGTCGGAGGCCACCTGGCCGGGCGCGGTGGCGTAGGCGAGCAGGCTGCCCGCGGGCGCGTCGAACTGCGACAGGCCCGGCTGCTGCGGCCGGAAGGTGCGCCCGAAGGGGTTGTTGCGGCAGGCATCGAGGATGACGATGAAGGTCTTGCCCCTGGCCTCGCCGAATTCGCCGAGCAGCTGGCCGAGGTCGATGCAGCGTTGTTTGATGTCCTCGGCGCTGTTCACCTCGGCGTCCACCGGCAGCAGGTAGTTGCGCCAGTCGAGCTGGGCACCGTGACCGGCATAATAGAAAATCACCTGGCGCGTTTCGGGTCGGCGCACGGCGTCGCCAAAGCGCTGGATCGCGGCGATCATGTCGTTGCGCCCGGCGTCCTGCAGCGCGCTTACCGCGAAGCCGGCCTGGCCGATCAGATCGGCCATGGCGCGCGCGTCGTTGATCGGGTTGGCGAGGGGCGAATCGCGGTAGGCGCCGTTGCCTATCACCAGGGCGAGGCGCGAAGTATCGGCGCCTGCCGCCCAGGCGCGGCGCAGGGCGAGTGCGGGGGGAAGGGCTGCCAGAGCCTGAAGAAAATGCCTGCGTGTGGCCATGCTGCGTTGTTCCGCTGGAGGGCGCGCGGCTCGCGCGGCGCGTCTCGCCGAGGGCAAGTCTGGCATTGAGTATAGGACAAAACGCAGGCAAGGTCTGTCGTTACGCGCCGAGCGATCAGGACGGGTCGGGTACGAAGCCATCGCCGGGGAAGGCCTGCGGCAGCCGCGCATAGCGCGGGATGACGCCCTGCGCGATCAGGTTCCGCCGGCTGTCGTAATAGATGGCAATTACCTGGTTCGGCGTGCTGCTCGCGCGCTGGAAAGCGGTATGCTGCGTCGGCGCGTGCAGGCGCTCGCCGTGGCCGGTGCCGAGTTTTTCCTCGGCCATCTTTCTGCGCGGCGCGGCGCTCTCCTGGCTGTCCTGCGCGGAGGGCGCCGCCGGCGCGCCGGCGGACTGACGGTTTGCCGCATCGTCGCCGGAGCGTGCGGCGGCTTCAGGCTTGGCGGCCGCGGGCGCTTCGAGCAAGGCGCGCGGCGGTTCCAGGTACTCTGCATATACGGCGACGCCGATGACGCCGACGTTGTCGGGGCGTCCGGTGCGGGCGGCGTAGGCATCCGGCAGCGCCGTGAAATAAAAAGCGGCGACGTCGTTCATGTCTTTGCGCCAGCCGGCGATTTCGGCGCGGCCCCAGGCGCCGAGCACATAGCCGCTCTGGCTCGCGGCGGCGGTCTGGCCCGTGACCGCGTTGACGCCGTCCACGGAAACCACCGCCAGCACCCGTTGCCCGGTGCGGTTACGCAGCACGATCTGGTACTCGTTTCCGGGTTTGCCTTCCACGTATTTCATACCCTGGTGCTGATAGGTCCTGAGGACCCGGGCTTGTGCACGATCGTATACCTCGACCTCCACCAGGCGCGCGCCGGCCAGCGCGCTTCCAGCCGCCCAGAGGCCCGCGAGCAGCAGGACTTTGATGACGCTTTTCATGTTGTTCTCCTTTCGGATCGTCGGATGGGACACCCCTGTAAACGAAGCCGGCGGGCTAACGGGGTTAACCAACGGGAACCATCCCTTGCCGGCGGCGGTCAACCCGCGACCCGACCATGGATAAAGCCTCCACCGCCCGCATCGAACTGGCCTTGAGCTGGGAAAGCCCCGGGGCTGCCCACCTGGACCGCCTGTTCCTGTCCAAGGTGAACCTGTGGCGCGACCTGTTTCCCGGCACCCTGGGGGAGTCCCTGGCAGCGGAGCCGGGGGCCCGTGCAGCGCAGCGGTTCGGTCCAGGGGAACTGGTTCCGGAGCATGTGAAGGAAAACGTCCACTGCGTGAGGCCGGAGCAGTTTCAGGCGCGCTGGCGCGGCGGCGCGCCCGTCGAACCCCACGTCGGCCGCTTTTATCCGCGGGGAATGCTGCGGGGCATTCCCGGTACTTTTCCCCAGGATCGGCGCCCGTTCCGAGTGGTGGACACGAGTTCGGAGGCGCTGTTCGCGGATCTTAACCATCCCCTGAGCGTTTGCCCCGTCGCGCTGGAAGCCACCCTGATCGGGATTGATCCCCAGCGGGAGGAGCGCGGCGGCCGCTGCGCCGACCTGGCGGAG
>DKBI01000174.1 GCA_002451175.1 Betaproteobacteria bacterium UBA6904 | reverse complement strand
CGGCGACGGTGCGGTCCGCGATCACGCGCACCGACGCGCCGACCGGTCCGATGTAGCCTGGCTTGCAGCCCAGGGCGCGCTCGATTTCCCCTTCGGTCGCGAAGCGAAATGGCGCGAGGCGGGGCACCTTGGAGGTCTTGACCTCGTTCAGGGCGTGGTCTCCGCGAACCAGGAGCAGCGCGAACTGTTCGTCGTGCATCACGGCGATGGCCTTGACCGTGCGCTCGAGCGGCACCTCGAGGAGCGCGGCGACATCCTCGCAGCGCGTGCGTCCCGGGGTCGGCACGCGCGCCATCGCCTGCGAGGCGCTGCCGCGCCGCGCCGCCGGCGCGAGCGCTTCGGCCAGTTCGACGTTCGCCGCGTAGTCCGAATCGGGGCACCAGGCGATCGCGTCCTCGCCGGATTCCGCGAGCACCTGGAATTCGTGCGAGCCGGTGCCGCCGATCGCTCCGGTGTCCGCGGCGACGGCGCGAAACGCCAGTCCAAGCCGGGCGAAGATGCGGCCGTAGGTGTCGTACATGTTCCGGTACTCGCGCTCCAGGTCGGCGTAGTCGGCGTGGAACGAATAGCCGTCTTTCATGATGAATTCGCGGCCGCGCATGATCCCGAAGCGCGGCCGTCGCTCGTCGCGAAACTTGACCTGGATCTGGTAGAAGTGCACCGGAAGCTGACGGTAGCTCTTGAGCTCGCCGCGGGCGAGATCCGTGATCACCTCCTCGGAGGTCGGCTGGATCACGAAATCGCGGTCGTGGCGGTCCTTGAAGCGTAGCAATTCGGGGCCGTACGCGCTCCAGCGGCCCGACTCGCGCCACAGTTCGCCGGGCTGCACCACCGGCATGGACAGTTCGATGGCTCCCGCGCGATTCATCTCTTCGCGGACGATCGCCGCGACCTTGTGCAGCACCCGCATCCCGAGCGGCATCCACGTGTAGATGCCCGCTGCCAGCCGGCGGACGAGGCCCGCGCGGATCATCAGCTGATGGCTGATGAGTTCGGCGTCCGAAGGCGCCTCCTTGATGGTGCCGATGAAGAATGTCGAGCTGCGCATGGATTTCGAGTCGCCGGGCTCCCGTAAGCGGCAGCGTTGTCAACACTGCGCGCGTGTGAAAAAATTGCCGCGGGAATTCTAGCTTAGGTGGTCTCGTCATGCTCGACAGGGACGGCTACCGTCCGAATGTGGGCATCATCCTCGCGAATCTGCGGAACGAGGTGTTCTGGGGCAAGCGCGTGAACCAGCACTCGTGGCAGTTTCCGCAGGGCGGCATCCAGCGCGGCGAGACGCCGGAGCAGGCCATGTTTCGCGAGCTCGAGGAGGAAATCGGGCTGCGCCGGGACCACGTGCGCATCCTGGGGCGCACGCGGCATTGGCTGCGCTATGACGTGCCGAAGCAGTGGATTCGGCGCGACTGGCGCGGCACCTACCGGGGCCAGAAACAGATCTGGTTCCTGCTGCGCCTCGTGGGGCGCGATTGCGACGTCAAGCTGCGCGCCAGCGGGCATCCGGAGTTCGACGCCTGGCGCTGGCATGGCTACTGGGTGCCCGTGGAGACGGTGATCGAATTCAAGCGCGACGTGTACAACCATGCCCTCGCGGAATTGCACCGCTATCTCGGCGCCGACGGAGCAGAGCGCGCGCCGCGCGGACGGGCGAGACGAACGCCGGCGATCCCGGGACTGTCCAACCCCTGAGCGCTCGAGGCGTGGCCCCGCCTGAATAGCGGTGGTCAATTCGTTGGATTATAAGAATCAATTTGCTCAATTGACTGCCGGGCAGTAACTTGGACAGTCCGCTTTGCCCCATTCACACAGGAGACCATCATGCAACTCAAAGGATCGAAGACCCACGGCAACCTGAAAGCCGCGTTTGCGGGCGAGTCGCAGGCGAACCGCCGGTACCTGTATTTCGCTGCGAAGGCGGATGTCGAGGGCCAGAACGACGTGGCCGCGCTGTTCCGCTCCACCGCGGAAGGCGAGACCGGTCACGCGCACGGGCATCTCGAGTACATGGAGACGGTGGGCGATCCGGCCACCGATCTGCCCATCGGCCGCACGCGCGACAACCTGAAGGCCGCGGTGGCGGGCGAGACGCACGAGTACACCNNCTGGTTCGAGACGCTGGCCAAGGCGGAGCGCTCGCATGCCAACCGCTTCCAGAAAGCGCTCGACCAGCTCGTCGAGTAAGGCGAGAAGTCGCATGCCGCAGATCGCCCTGGAAAGCCTTCTCTCGCTGGAGGCCTACGCGAAGCAGCGGACGGAGTTCCGTTCGCGTGTGATCGCGCACAAGCGTCGGCGAAGCGTGCGGCTGGGCGAGCACGTCACGCTGATCTTCGAAGACGAGCTGACGATTCGCTATCAGATCCAGGAGATGCTGCGGATCGAGCGGATCTTCGAGGAAGACGGCATTCGCGGCGAACTGGAGGCCTACAACCCGCTGGTGCCGGACGGCAGCAACTGGAAAGCGACGATGATGCTGGAGTATCCGGATGCGGTCGAACGGCGGCAGCGGCTCGCCGATCTGAAGGGAATCGAAGATCGGGTGTGGGTCAGGATCGATGGCTGCGACCCGGTGTTCGCGATCGCGGACGAGGATCTCGAACGCGAGAACGACGAGAAGACGTCGTCGGTGCATTTCGTCCGCTTCGAGCTGTCTCCCCGGATGGCGGCCTTGCTCAAGCAAGGCGCCGGGCTGACGGTCGGCGTGGACCATCCCCAGTATCAGGCGACCGAGCAGGTCGCGTCGGAGATCAGGCAATCGCTCGCCGGCGATCTTTCGTGAACGTTCCGGGGCGGGCACTGCTGGCCGCGCTGGCGGCGGCGGCGTTTGCGGTCGCGCCCGGCTCGTCGGCGATGGGCGGGACCTTCGTGGTGGACGACCTGGCGGTCTTCGCCAAACGGTTGTTCCTCGTGTCGGCGGCGCTGAGCGTGCTGGCCGGCCTCGGGCTGAAGGCGCCGGCATTCTCGCGCCGGTCTGGCGAGTACCACGTCGCGCTGCTCGCGTCGCTGCTCGGCATGCTGGTGCTGGCGTCCGCCCGGGAACTGGTCCTGTTCTTCGTGGCGTTCGAGCTGATGTCGATTCCGCTCTACTTCCTGTCGGGCTTCCAGAAGCGGGACGAGCGCGCGCCGGAGGGCGCCCTGAAGTTCTTTCTCGTGGGCAGCATCTCGTCCGCGGTCCTGCTCTACGGGCTGTCGTTCGTCTACGGCGCGACGGGCAGCACGGCGATGTCGGCGATTCCCGGGCCGCTGGCGGCCGGCAATCCGTTCGCGCTGATCGGCCTCGGCCTGATGGCGACCACGCGCCTGCTCGCGACACGCTACAACCTGCCCGTGGCGTCGCGGCGCGCGACCTGGAGCGAGCGCGCGACGGCGTTCCGCAAGGCGGCGCTCGCCCTGGTGATGCCACTGATCCTGCTCGGCGGCATGCTGTCCGGCTATTTCACCGCGACCGAGGCGGCCGCG
>DKBI01000294.1 GCA_002451175.1 Betaproteobacteria bacterium UBA6904 | reverse complement strand
TCCAGCGCGCTGGTGCGCGGCAGCAGATTGAAATTCTGGAACACGAAGCCGATGTAGCGGTTGCGCAGGGCCGCCAGCGCGTCGTCCTCGAGCGCCGACACCGGCTGGCCATCGAGCCGATATTCGCCGCCCGAGGGGCGGTCGAGACAGCCGAGGACGTTCATGAACGTGGACTTGCCGGACCCCGATGGTCCCATGACCGCAACGAACTCCCCGGCGGCGATGNNGCCGGTCCGCCCGCCTTCTTCTCGCCTGCCTTTTCCGTCGCGCCCAGCATCACTTCGTCGCCTTCCTTCAGCGGCGAACTCGTCAGTTCCGTGGCCGAGCCATCCGTCAGTCCCGTGCGCACGTCGACGCCCTTGGGCTGTCCGCGCTCGTCGGGGATCCAGACCCTTCCAGCGGACGATGTCGCGCCGCGTCCGCCAGTTTCTCCCAGCAGCCGTTCGTAGACGACGCGCTGGTCCGGCGTGAGGATCTCCATGATCCGCGCGCGGGACTCGGCGCGCACGCGCTCGATCAGCTTGCGCCGTTCGCCCTCGTCCGGCATGTCCCTTGCTTTGGCGCCCTTCTGGCGGGCTTCGTCGAAAATGGCGTCGATCTTCGCCTTCAACGTCTCGTCGGCCTTCAGTTCCTCGAGCAGGCGCTGGCGGAACTGCTGCACCCCGGCGCCGCCGCCCGCTTGCGCCGGCGCCGCCGGACCCGCTGCTTTCGCCTCCGTCGCGGCGCCCGCCGGACGGAAACGCAGCGCGGCATTGGCGACCTTCAGCACGTTGTCCCGGCTGTCCACGACGACGCGCACGTTGGCGGTCATCCCGGGCAGCAGCGACAGGTCCTGATTCGCCGCGGAAATGACGACGACGTAGCTGACCACGTTCTGCACGGTCTGCGGCGACTTGCGGATCTGGCGGATCTCGCCCTGGAAGTTCCGGCGCGGGAACGCATCGACCGTAAACGTCGCCACCTGGCCGACCCGGAGCCGTCCCACGTCCGCTTCGTCGATCGCCGCCTCGACCTGCATGTCGCGCAGGTCCTTGGCAATCGTGAACAGCACCGGCGCCTGGAGGCTCGCCGCCACCGTCTGGCCGGCGTCGATGTTGCGCAGGATCACCGTGCCGTCGACCGGCGCCCGGATGACCGTGCGACCGAGATCCACCTCCGCCTGCTGGAGCAAGGCCTGACGCTGCTTCACCGTGGCCTGGGCGCTGTCCACCTGCGCGGCCGCCACCTGAATCTGCGCCTCGACCGCCTTCTGCTGCTCCCGCGTCGCGTCATAGAGCGTGCGCGCGCGATCGAGCTCGGCGGGGGAGATGTACTTCACGTCGACGAGCGATTTCTTGCGCTCGAGATCGCGCAGCGCGTCGGCGAGCTGCACCTTGACCCGGCCCAGCTCGGCCTGCTGCGCGGCGAACGCGGACCGAGCCACGGCGACAGCGCTATTGGCCGCGTCCAGGTCCGCGCGCGCCCGGTTCACCGCGAGCTCGAACGTCGCCGGGTCGATGCGCGCGATGACCTGATCCTGCTTCACGGCCGTGTTGAAGTCGGCGGCGATTTCCTTCACTTGCCCGGAGATCTGCGAACCGACCTGCACCGTGGTCACCGCGTTCAGCGTGCCGCTCGCCACGACCACCGCCTGGATCGGCCCGCGCTCCACTTTGCCGAGCCGGTACCTCACTTCGGTGGGCGCGCCACGCTGCGTGAGTGCGTACCAGCCGCCTGCGGCCAAGGCGAGCACAACCAGCACGACCACAACGCGCGTCAGACCGATTTTCATGGATTTGGGAGGCAGGGAATTGTGCGAGCGCGGCCATGATAGCAGGCCTGTCCGCGCGCGACGCGGCCGCCGGAAACGCGGTAACCTTTCTGCGATGAGGTCGACGTGGCGCGTTCAAGCAATCGCGGCGGAGAGGCGCTGGAGCTGGGTGGCGTGCAGTCTGATCGCCTTGCTGACGTGCGGACTCTATCTTCCCTTTCTGCAGAATCCGCTCGTCTTCGACGACAAGCAGTTCTTCGCCGGTCAGCATTTCGCCTACTACGCCACGCATCCGATCGGCCTGATGCCCCGGTTGCCGGGATACTTCACGCTGGCGTTCACGCAAACCCTGTTTGAACGGATCGAAGCGCACCGCGCCATCAGCCTGGCGCTCCATGCGCTGACGGCCTGCGCGTTGTACGGGTTGATTCTGGAGCTGTTGAGCGGCGATCCCTCAAGGGGCCCGGGACACCGGTGGGCGATGGATTCGCGCCGCGCTGCGATCGCGGCGCTGTTTGGCGCGAGCGCCTTCGCACTGCATCCCGTGGCGGTCTATGCGGCAGGCTACCTCGTGCAACGGAGCATCGTGGTCGCGACCTTCTTCGGGGTCGTCTGCCTGGCGCTGTGGCATCGGGCGCTCTTGCGGGGCCACGCGGGTTACACGCTCGCCGCTGCAGCCGCGTACTCGATGGCCGTACTCTCGAAAGAGCACGCTGCACCGCTCGCACTTGCGGCGCTACCCCTGGCCATCATGGTCGGCGGCGACCGCCGCCTGCGGCTGCGTCAATCGGCGCTGCTGGTCGCGGCCTGCGTGCCGGCGGCCCTGCTGACGCTTGCCCTGACGCGACAGCTGCTGGGCGCGGCCTACGAGCCGAACGTGCAGGCCATCGAGGCGCAGGCCGAGGCGATCGGACCGGGATCGCCGGCATTGACGTGGCCCCTCAGCGTGGTGACGCAGATGGGGCTGTTCTTCCGGTATCTCGCGGACTGGTTCCTGCCGATGACGCGCAACCTGTCGATCGACCTGCGCGTCGACTACCTCGCGGCCGGATCGCAAGGCGACGCNNCCGCAGTTATCTTTGGGCGCCGGGGTTCGCGATCGCCGCAGCGACCTTGATTTCGGTGCTGCCCCTGCGCATCGCGCTCGCCGCAGTTACGCTCGCCTGCCCGCTGCTGTTCCTGCAGGCGCACGATCGCCTGACCACCTTTTCGAGCGCGCGCCTGCTTTGGGAGGACGCGGTCGCGAAGCTGCCCGCGNNCCGGCCAAGGCGGTGACTGTCGTCGAGCGCTGCATGAAGCAGTATCCAGACACGTTCCAGTGTGTCTATGCGCGTGGCGCGATCCATTTCGAGTTGGAGGAATACGGCGACGCGATCGAGTCCTTCGAGCGTGCCGCGAGGATCGAGCCGCGCAATGGCGGTGTTCAGTATCGAATCGCTGCCGCGCTGGAGCGCATGGGCCGGCGAGAGGAGGCGGCTGCGCGTTACCGCAGGGCGCGGGCGCTAGGCTTCGGCCCCGCGTCGCTGGCGCTGGATCGGTTGGCCCGATCGCTGGATGACGCGGGGACGTCGACGGGCGCGTCGCGGCAGTCGCCCCGGCATCCGAAACCGTGATTATTCGATGCCTGGATCGCGCCCTACGCCGATCAGCCGCGGCAGGTTCAGCTTGACCGGCGCGATCGTCCTGCGCCCTTTCAGGTAGCGCGTCACGAGGTCCCAGATCGGCTCGCCGGCAACGCCCTCCGCGACCGGCGCCCAGCCCGCGACCCGGTAGGTCTTGTCGGCNNACGCGCACCATGTCGCCCCCCTGCTGCAGGTAGGGGTCGGCGTTGAAGAGGTTGTCGCAGACGTCTTCGAGGATCTCCTTGATGCGCTCGCCGGTCATCTCGGTCAGCGTGACCGTGGGGTAGGTGATCGCCGTCTGGTCCATGACGTGCTCGAGCGTGATCGCATCGCCCGGGAGCAGCGTCGTGCCCCAGCGGAACCCTGGCGAGAAGGCGATCTGCGCGCTCTGTTCCTGGATGAGTGCATCCAGGATCAATTGGTCGAACGTGCCGTTGAAATTGCCGCGCCGATACAGGAGGCCCTCGGTCACCGCGAGTTTCTCGGCCAGCCGGGCGGCGTAGGGCGCGCGAACCCTCTCAATGTAGGCTTGCATCGCCGGGTCGGGCGGCAGCAGGTTGGCGAACACCGGTAGGAGGCGGTAGCGGTAATCGGCGATACGGCCGCCCCGCACGTCGAGGTCGAGCACGGACAGAAACTTGCCGTTCGAGCCCGAATTCATGACCAGCGTCTTGCCGACCAGGATCGGCGCAGGGACGCCATCGTGCGTATGGCCGCCGAGGATGGCGTCGACGCCTCGAATCCGTGCCGCCAGCTTGACGTCGACGTCCATGCCGTTGTGCGAGAGCAGCAAGACCACCTGTGCGCCCTTGCCACGCGCCTCGTCCACGAGCTGCTGCAGCCTCGGCTCCTGAATGCCGAAGGTCCAGTCCGCGACCAGGTGCCGCGGGTTCGCGATCGGCGTGTAAGGGAACGCCTGGCCGATGATGGCCACCGGGACGCCGTTCATTTCGCGCAGCGTGTACGGCCTGAACACCGGGTCTTCGAAGTCCGTGGTCTTCACGTTCTGGGCGAGGAACTCGATGGGCGCGAGTTCCTTGTCGACGCCCCGCTTGACGCGATCGGCGCCGTAAGTGAACTCCCAATGCGCGGTCATGATGTCGACGCCCAATTGCTTCTGCGCGCCGATCATGTCCGCGCCGAGCGTCCAAAGCGATGTGGCCGAGCCCTGCCACGTGTCGCCGCCGTCCAGCAGCAGAGCGCCGGGTCGATCGGCGCGGAGGCGCTTCACGAGCGTCGCCAAGTGGGCGAATCCGCCGACCTTGCCGTAGCGCGCGGCAGCGCGCTCGAAATCGAGGNNGGCTCGCGAAAATAGATCGGCAGGAGCTGCGCGTGGCAGTCCGTGAAGTGCAGGAAGCTGACGTTGCCGAACTTCGGCAGCGCGTAGAGCTCGCCGGCGGCCTGGGCCGTCGTCAGCCCGGGGCGCAGCGTTGCGCCCGCGGCCGATGCCATCGCAAGAAGCCTGAGGAATTCGCGTCGGTGCATGGGGGTCAGGGAAGAAAAACGGGACTTGGCGATCGCCAAGTCCCGTCAGGTCGTCAGAGAAGCTCCGTGCCGTTACTTGTTGACCGGCGAATTGGCGTCCATCAGGTAGGCCGTCAGGTCCTTCATCTGCTGCTCGGTGAGCGTTCCGGAGTGACCCATTCTCGGCATCGGCGAGCAGAGGTTGTAGGCCTTGGCATTGTAGATTTTGCCATATGCGTATTTCTGCATCTCGGGCGTGTAGCCCCGCGTCTTGCCAAAGGCGCGCAGGCTGGGCCCGAGCGTGCCATACGAATCCTCCTCGGGCGACAGCTGGTGGCAGTTATAGCAGCTGCCACCGTTTTCCGCGCCGGCCTTGTCGCTCCAGGTCATGCCGCGTCCGCTCTGGGCGATCTTCTGGCCGCGCTTCCAGTCGCCCATCAGG
>DKBI01000152.1 GCA_002451175.1 Betaproteobacteria bacterium UBA6904 | reverse complement strand
ATCGTCATGCCGGTGACGACGCCGCGCATCAAGGTGGACGCCGTGGCGGCGCGCGGCGCGCAGGTCGTGCTGCAGGGCGACTCGTATTCCGAGGCCTATGCCCACGCGCGCGCGCTGCAGCGTCGCCGGCACCTGACGTTTGTGCATCCCTATGACGACCCGGAGGTGATCGCCGGGCAGGGCACGATCGGCATGGAGATCCTGCGCCAGGCGACGCGCCCGATCCACGCGATCTTCGTTCCCGTCGGCGGCGGCGGCCTGATCGCGGGCATCGCGGCCTACGTCAAGCGGCTGCAGCCCGCGGTGCGCATCATCGGCGTAGAGCCCGACGACGCCGATGCCATGGCCAGGTCGCTCAAGGCCCGGGCCCGCGTGCGCCTGGATCACGTCGGGCTGTTCGCGGATGGCGTCGCCGTGCGCGAAGTCGGGCGCGAGACGTTTCGCCTCGCCCGCGAGTTGGTGGACGAGATGGTCCTCGTCGACACCGACGAGATGTGCGCCGCGATCAAGGACGTGTTCGANNGCCGGCGCCAAGGCCTGGGTCCAGCGCCACGGCGCGAAGGGCCGCACGCTGGTGGCGATCGCGTCCGGCGCGAATACGAATTTCGACCGCCTGCGCTTCGTCGCCGAGCGCGCCGAAGTCGGGGAGCACCGCGAAGCGGTGCTCGCGGTGACGATTCCGGAGGAGCGCGGCAGCTTCCGGCGCTTCTGCAAGGCGCTCGGCGGGCGCAACATCACCGAGTTCAACTACCGGATGTCCGATCCGCGCGTCGCGCACCTCTTCGTCGGCGTGACGGTGCACGACCGCGGCGAAGCCGGGCGCATCGTGCGGGCGCTGCGCCGCGCCGGATTTGGCACGCTCGACCTTTCCGACGACGAGGTGGCGAAGGGGCACATGCGGCACATGATCGGCGGACACGCCGCGCCCGCCCAGCGGGAGCTGCTCTACCGGTTCGAATTTCCCGAGCGGCCCGGCGCGCTGATGAAGTTCCTCACGGCGATGAACCCGGGCTGGAACATCAGCCTGTTCAATTACCGCAATCTCGGCGCGGACTATGGCTCCATTCTCGTCGGCATCCAGGTGCCGCCCGCGGACAAGCGCACGTTCCGCAGTTTCCTCGCGAAGCTGGGCTATCCGTCCTTCGACGAATCGCGCAATCCGGCCTACCGGCTGTTCCTCGCCTAGCGCGTCTCGGCGCCGAAATAGTCCGGCGCCAGCTCGGCCGCATAGCACACGGGCGAGGCGAGCGCGCTCGGGTCCGACTCCGGCGGCAGGCCGATGAACGCCAGTCCCGCGTGCTCGCGGCGATACAGACCACGCTCGGTGACGACGTAATCGACGGCCATGTCCCAGGGCTGCGGGTAGATCGTCTCCAGGCGCGCCTCCTCCAGAGCGATGCCGATGACGTGCGGCCGCGGCTCAAGGCTCGCGAGCGTGCGGTCGAAGTAGCCGGCGCCATAGCCGAGGCGATAGCCGGCCGCGTCCCAGCCGTTCATCGGCAGCAGGACATGGTCGGGCCTGAGTTGCGCGGAGCCGACGGGTTGGGGAATGCCCATCGGCCCCTCGGCGAGGGGAACGCCCGGATGCCATTCACGAAAGATCAGCGGGCTTCGCGGGGCGACGACGACCGGCAGGACCGTCACCGCGCCGCGCGCGCGCAGGACTCGGGCGAGGTGGCGTGCATCGTATTCGCCGCGGACCGGCCAGCAGAAGGCGAGCACCCCGCGCGCGAGGCCGGGGAACGAACGCTCGACGATCCGGTCCATCATCCGGCGCTGGGTATCGCGCGTCGCGCGATCGATCCGTTCGCGCGAGGCGATCAGCCGCGCGCGTTGCGCAGCGCGCCAGTGCTTCAAATCGGCGTCCATCATGCTATGCTTAGTTCATGATTTTTAGGCACTTCCTGACTATAGCACTCGCTTGGCTGGCGCTTGGTCCGGGGGCCCTGGGCGCGGCGCCGAAAAAGCCCACGCCGGACGACGCCGTGCTGGCTGCCTACGACGCATTCCGCGCCGGCGACGCGATCAAGCTCTCGAAATATGCCGCGCAGCTGCAGGGGCACGTGCTGGAGTCCTACCTGGAGTACTGGCGGCTCAAACTGCGGCTCGAGGATGCAGCAGCGCAGGACGTGCAGGATTTTCTCGCGCGCCAGGCCGGGAGTTATCTCGCGGAACGGCTGCGCACCGAGTGGCTGAAGGAGCTCGGCCGCCGCGCCGACTGGCCCGCGTTCGATCGCGCATTCGCGGGATTGCGCGACGACGATCTCGAGTTGCGCTGTCATGCCTGGTCGTCCCGCCTCGCGCGCGGCGACGACGGCGCGTATGCGGAGGCCGACGCCATCTGGCGCGAGGCGCAGGATCTGCCCGAGGGGTGCGCGCGGCTTGCGGAGCGCCTGATCGCCCAAGGCCGGGTCAACGTCGACCAGATCTGGGACCGCGTGCAGGTGCTCCTGGAGAATGGCCGGCTCGCCGCGGCGAAACGCACGCTCGCCTATCTGCCCAAGGGGCACACGCACGACGAGCGGCTGCTGCAGCTCGCGGCCAACAGCCCGCAGCGACTGCTGGCGAATCCCCCGGCATCGACTGACCAGCGTGCCACGCGCGAGATGCTGCGCTTTGCGGTCGTGCGGCTCGCCCGCACCGATCCGCGGCCCGCCGCGGAGATCCTCAAGGGACCGCTGGGCGAGCGCTTTGGCGAAGCGGAGCGGGGGAGCCTCTGGGGGCGCATCGCGTATGAAGCCGCGCGCCGGCATCTCGACGAAGCCCCCGCCTGGTACCGGCGTGCAGGCGAGGCGCCGCTCGGCGACGAATTGCTCGCGTGGAAGGCGCGCGCCGCGCTGCGGGCCGGCGACTGGACGCTGGTGCGCGGCGCAATCGACGCGATGAGCGTCGAGGCGCATGCCGATCCGGCCTGGAACTACTGGTACGGCCGCGCGCTTGCGGCGCAGGGCGTGGCCGAGGGCGCGCGCGCCTATTTCCTGCGTGTCTCGGGGCAGCCGAACTTCTATGGCCAGCTCGCGTCGGAGGAGCTCGGCCAGGGCTTTGCGGTGCCGGAGCCGTTTCACGTGCCGAGCGACGCCGACGTGGCCGCCGCGGCGCGCCGGCCGGGGTTGGTGCGCGCGCTCGAGCTGTATCGCCTCGCGCTGCGCTCCGAGGCGGTGCGGGAGTGGAATTTCTCGCTGCGCGGCATGGACGACCTGCAGCTGCTCGCGGCGGCGGAAGTCGCGCGCCAGGCGGAAATCTTCGAC
>DKBI01000015.1 GCA_002451175.1 Betaproteobacteria bacterium UBA6904 | reverse complement strand
GCGTCCGGCGTACGCGCCGCAAGCCACGCCAGGAAGGCGCGACTGCGGCTCGCGGGAATCGCGAAGACCCGCCCGCCATCACGCTGGTCGAGCTTCTCTGCCGCCATGTCCGGCAGGAGGGCGAAGAACTGCGCAGGCGCTTGCCGGTTGATGCCGCTCCCTGCGCGTATGAGATCGAAAGCCAATAATCCGACGAGCAGGGCGACCGCATGGGTACGTCCGAGTCTCTGTCGAAGATGCGCGAAGGCAATCGCGGAACCGAGCGCAGCGATCGCCGCGCTCAGCCACGCGTCGCGCTGAAAAGCAGAGGCAAATCGATCGAAGATGTCGGCGTCCAGGTGCAGCATCTCGGCAAGCAGGCCGTTGGCGGCGATCGAGAGCACCGCCATGACGACGAGGAGCAGGGCTCCGACCACGCCAAGCAGGGCGACAAGCTGCCAGGCGTGGCCGGCGCGCAGGCGGTCGACTCCGTGACCGACCAGCAGCGCCAATGCGAAGTGGGGTGCGAACAGGGCTTTCGCCGGCGTTCTGAACGCATTCGCGAGCGGCAACTCCTGGGCGAGATTCCATAAGCCGCCTATCGGTCCGAGCGCGTACCAGATCCCGAGCACCACGACTGCAAGCAGGACCAAGCGCTCGGTGCGCTGCAGGGCCGCATAGCCCGCGGCGGCGATCGTGAGCCCGAGCACGCCGGCATAGATGCTGAGGAAGTAGGGCGTGCCGTCCAGAAAGAGTCGGCTGCCCCACCAGGCCTCGAAGGGACGCGCAAGCGTCATGTAGAGGGAAGGCACAACGGCCTGCAGCAGCGCCAGCGGCGGCCACGAGAGTCCCCCCGCCTCGCCGGGGTCCAGTCCTGCGCCGCGCGCGGTCTCCGGCAGCACGCCCAGCGCCATTGCGATCGGGATGCTCGCCAGGCCGGCGCCGAGCAAGAGCACCGCTGCGATGCGCGCGAGTTCTCGACCTGCGGACCCCGCAGGCGCGACGCGCCGGGGCGCGCCCACCAGGGCAAGGCACGCGCCGATCAGCACCGCCTGGCCCGCGATCTCCACGGCAAGCGTCGACAGGCTGAGCGCGAGCACGAGCGCAGCCCCGGCAATCCACCGGCCTCCGTGGGCGACCGCCTTCTGGAAAGCAAGCACCATCCACGGCGCAATCGCCAGCGCCTGCAGGAAGGAATACAGATTCAGCGTGGACAGCGCGAAACCGCCCAAGGCATACGCGCAGCCCGTGGCGAATGAGGCTGGATATGACATTCCGCGAGTGCGACCCAGCGCAAAGGCGCCCGCAGCGGCCAAGGGCAGGTGCATCGTCAGCAGCCAGGAAATGAACTCCGGGCTTGGGCCCAGCACGTGCAGGAGGTCGAGCGGATAGAAGGAGGGCAGCAGGAATTCCCCTTCGTGGACATACGGATTCCAGAATGGCAGCCGACCCGCCGCCAACTCGACCGCCTGGAAGTGACGCAGCGGAAAGAACGTCAGCGTGAAGTCCCGAAAATAGTAGCTGCCGAGCGGCAGCGCCGCCTGCGGGTTGGACAGCAGGGCCGCGACGGCGACGCCGAAAATCCAAAGGACTGCAATGAGGCGATCGCGTGCGCTCGTCATGCCTCGAACGCGAACAACCGGCTCACTCAAAACGCAGGGCTTCCACCGGATTGAGATGCGCCGCCTTGCGCGCCGGGTAAAAGCCGAAGAACACGCCGATGACGAACGCGAACGCCACGGCAAGCGCCACGGCGGCCGGGGAAACCAGGATTCGCCATCCGGCGAACTGCGCGATCGCGAGCGCCGCCGCCAGGCCGAGCGCGATGCCGGCCAGGCCACCGATCAGCGACAGCGTTACCGCCTCGACGAGAAACTGACCGAGAATGTCGCGCGTCCGCGCACCGACCGCGCGGCGCAGGCCGATTTCGCGCGTCCGCTCGGTCACCGACACNNCATGATGTTCATGATGCCGATGCCACCGACCACCAGCGATACCGAAGCGACCGCGGCCAGCAACAGCGCGAGGACTCGGCTCGAGGCTTCCTGCGCGGAGGCCACTTCCTCGAGATTGCGCAGCGAGAAATCGTCGTCCTGGCCTGACTGCAGGCGATGCCGCTGCCGGAGCAATGCCCGCACCTGTTCCTCCGCCGCCTTCATGTCGTGACCGTCCGGCACCTTGACCCAGATCGTGCCGACGCTGCGCTGCTTGGCCAGGTTCGTCGTGCCGAGCACGCGCTTGCGCGCCGTGGACAGGGGCATGAGGATGAGGTCGTCCTGGTCCGTGCCCATCATGCTCTGGCCCTTCGTCTCGAGCACGCCGATCACCGTGAACGGCACGCGCCGCACGCGAATCGTCTGGCCAATCGGATCCACGCCGCCGAACAGCTGCCGCGCCACGGTGGCCCCCAGCAGGCAGACCTTGGTCGCGCCCGCCTGGTCGCCGGGGTCGAAAATGCGTCCCGCCGCCAGTTCCCACTCGCGCGCCTCGAGGTATTCCGGCGTCACGCCGAAGATCACCGTGGACCAGTTCTGGTTCCCCCACACGATTTGCGCGGAGCCGCGCAGGGCAGGCGCGGCAATGACCTCCGGAATCTCGCGCGCAATGGCTGCCGCGTCATCCTCGCTCAGCGTGAGATTCGAGCCGAAGCCGAGGCGTACGCCGCCCGAGGTCGTCGCACCGGACAGGATAAGCAGCAGGTTCGAGCCGAGCGAGCGAATCTGCTCCTCGACACGCGCCTGCGCGCCGGATCCCACGGCGATCATGACGATCACCGCGGCGACGCCGATGATGATTCCCAGCATCGTCAGCGTGCTGCGCAGCTTGTTGATCGCCAGGGCGCGCAGCGCGACCCGCAGGAGCGCAAGAAGGTTCACGCGTGCACGGCCTCCTCCGCAGAGGCTCGCGCCGCGTCCAGCGGCTCGATGCACTGGTCGGCGACGATGCGCCCGTCGCGAAAGCGGATGACGCGGCTCGCGAAGCGCGAGATGTCGGCCTCGTGCGTCACGATGACCACGGTCATGCCGCCCCGGTTGAGGTCCTGCAGCAACGCCATGATCTC
>DKBI01000008.1 GCA_002451175.1 Betaproteobacteria bacterium UBA6904 | reverse complement strand
CCAGAACCCGACGGCTTGGGATCGGGTCTCAGAGCGCATCCGAGCCTTCTTGATTCCATCATGACCGTCGCCGAGCGCTCGATTACGATTCTGGTGGCCGCGCTTGGCGGCGAGGGCGGCGGCGTCATGTCCGAGTGGCTGATGGACGCGGCGCAGCGCTGCGATTTTCCGGCGCAGGCCACGTCGATCCCCGGCGTCGCGCAGCGCACGGGCGCGACGACCTACTATCTGGAGATCTTCCCGACGCCGCGCGCGGAGCTGGCCGGGCGCGAGCCGGTGATGGCGCTCACGCCGAGCCCGGGGCACGTAGACCTGATGGTCGCCTCCGAACTCATCGAGGCGGCGCGCGCCATGCAGGCCGGCTACATCAGCCCGGATCGCACCACGCTCGTCGCATCGACCCATCGCATCTACGCCACCGTCGAAAAGATCCAGATGGCGGATGGCCGCTTCGACAGCCAGCGCGTGCTCGACGCGGCGCAGCAGCTCGCGCGCAGAGCCGTCCTGTTCGACATGCGCACGGCCGCGCAGGAAGCGGGCACAGTGATCAACGCCGTGCTATTCGGGGCACTGGCCGGGAGCGGCGCGCTTCCGCTGCCGAAGGAGGCCTGCGAGGCGGCGATTCGCGGGCACGGTCGAGGCGCCGAGGCGAGCCTCCGGGGATTCGCCGCCGGTTTCGAGCGTGCCTGCCGCACCGAGACGCCCAAGCCCGTTCCTGTGCCGAGAAAGCCGCAGACCGCGCAGGAAGTCATCGACGTGGGTGTCGCGCGGCTGCGGGAGTACCAGGGCGAGGCGTACGCCGAGCTGTATCTCGAGCGCCTCCGGTCGCTGCACGCCGACCCGGCGCTCCTCGCCGAGGTGGCGCGACATCTCGCCGTCTGGATGAGCTACGAGGACATCATCCGGGTTGCCGATCTGAAGTCACGCGCCTCACGCTTCCAGCGCGTGCGAAGGGAAGTCGGCGCGCGTGACGGCGAACCCGTCGTCGTCATCGACTATCTCAAGCCGGGAATCGAGGAACTGGCATCGCTCATGCCGCCGTGGCTCGGCCGTCGCATGATCGACTGGGCGGCCCGGCGCGGCAGGATCGACGCGTACAACGTCGGCATCCACATCCGCACGTCGAGCCTCTCGGGCTATTTCACGATGCGCACGCTGGCATGGCTGCGTCCCTGGCGGCGATTCACGCATCGTTTTCGGGACGAACAGCAGCGCATCGAGCGGTGGCTCGCAGCGATCCGCGGAGCGGCGCCCCGGAGTCAGGCGCTGGCCCTCGAAATTGCCGCGTGCGCGCGGCTGCTGAAGGGCTATGGCGAAACGCATCGCCGCGGCAGAGCCAGTTTCGCTGCAATTTGCGACGCCTGGATCGATCATCCGCCCACTGCGGACCCCGCGGAGCAGGCTGCGGGCATCCGCGCTGCGCGCGAGGCAGCGCTTGCGGACCCTGAAGCCAAGAGCTTGGAGCGCAACCTCGGCAAGCCGGTTGTCTGGCTGTCCAAGGCCCCCTGAAGCCGAGAAGCGCACCATCGGGAGACCAGGAAGGCTAGAATTTCCGCTGGACTCCAATCGACCCATGTCGGCTCAGCCACAAGCCTCGATCCGCTCCGAACGCGCCGCGTTCTACCGGCGTTTGGAGGAAGATCACCTTGCGCCGCTCTGGGAGGTGCTCCATGCCCTCGTGCCGAAGGAACCGGCGACCCCTTGCCGCCCCGCGCACTGGAATTACGACCGCATCAGGCCGCATATCTTCGAATCCGGCCGGCTGATCAGTGCCAAGGAGGCGGTGCGGCGGGTACTGATTCTCGAGAATCCCGGCATGCGCGGGCAATCGTCCATTACCCGCAGCCTGTATTGCGGTCTGCAGCTCATTTTGCCCGGGGAAATCGCGCCCAGCCACCGTCATACGCAATCTGCCCTGCGCTTCATCATCGAAGGGTCGGGGGCCTACACCGCCGTGGACGGCGAGCGCACTACNNCTGGACATCAATATCCTGGCGTTGTTCGATGCCCAGTTCGCGGAGGACTACCCGGAGGATTGCCAGCCCGTGACGCGGATCGAGGGGGACTCGGTCGCACGCTACGGCAACAACCTGCGCCCGCTCGGTCCCGTGCCGCAGGGGCGCACGTCGCCGATCTTCAATTATCCCTACGCGCGAAGCCGCGAGACCCTCGATGCGATTTCGCGCGGCGAACCCCCCGATCCCTGCCATGGCTGGAAGCTGCAGTTCATCAATCCGCTGACCGGCGGGTTTGCCATGCCGACCATCGGGTCGTACATCCAGCTGCTGCCAAAGGGGTTCCGTTCGCAGGACTACCGCTCGACGGACGGCACGGTGTTTTCCGTGGTCGAAGGCCGCGGCAGCGTGCGGATCGGCGGGTCGGCCTTCGCGTTCGAACCGCGAGACACGTTGGTCGTGCCGTCGTGGCATGCTGCGAGTTTCGAGGCCGAGAGCGAGTGCGTTCTGTTTTCCTACTCCGACCGGCCGGCACAGGTCGCGCTCGGCTTCTGGCGGGAAAGGCGAGGATGAGCAACCCTTCGAGCTTGTCACGCGAGTACAACAACCGGGTGCTGGTTCCCGACCATCCGCAGTATTTCGAGCGCTGGGCCCAGGCCTCGGCCCGGGCGCGCGGAACGATGATCTGCTACCTGGATCGCCGTTACGGCGACATGCCGGGCGAAACGCTCGACATCTTCCCCGCGCGCAAGGGCGATGGCACGTGCATGATGTTCATCCACGGCGGCTATTGGCGCTCGCTCGACAAGGCGGATTTTTCGTTTCTCGCGCCGGCGTGGGTGGATGCGGGCGTTTCGCTCGCCGTGGTCAATTACGACCTGTGTCCCACGGTTTCGATCGAGGACATCGTCCGCCAGATGCTGCGCGCAAGCAGCTGGCTGTATCTCAACGCCGAACAGTACGGCATGGATGAAGACCGTCTCTATGTCGGCGGCCACTCGGCCGGCGGGCACCTGGCGGCCATGATGATGGCGGCGCTCTGGCCCATCTACAACGCCAGGCTGCCCCGAGACCTGTTCAAGGGCGCGCTGGCCATCAGCGGAATCTACGACCTTCGTCCCCTGGTGCAGGTCGACTGGCTGAACGGGGACCTGAGGCTCGACGAGGCGGCCGCACAGCGCGTGTCGCCGGCCTTTCTGCCCGCCGCGACCCGCGCTCCGGTCATGACCTGCGTGGGCGGCAGCGAGAGCAGCGAGTTCAAGCGCCAGAACGCGCTNNGCCGGCGCGCGCCGGCTGATGAAACTTGACCGATAACGCCTACCTTCAGCCGGCGCAGTACATCGACAGCGCGCATCCCGCGGTGGTGGCCTTTGCCCGGCAGCACGCGCGCGGCGCGGTGGATCGCGAGCGGGCGGTGTCGCTTTACTACGCGGTACGGGACGGGATCCGCTACAACCCGTTTCTCGACTTTTCACGGGATGAGGCCTACCGCGCTTCAAGCGTGCTGGCGTTGGGCGAGGGTTTTTGCGTGGGCAAGGCGGCGTTGCTCGCGGCCTGCGCGCGTGCCGTCGGCGTGCCGGCGCGCGTCGGATTCGCCGACGTCAAGAATCACCTGACGACGCCGCGCCTGCGCGAACTGATGGGTTCCGACCTGTTCATCTATCATGGTTACACCGAGCTGCTCCTCGAAGGACGATGGGTCAAGGCGACGCCGGCGTTCAATCTCGTGCTGTGCGAGCGATTCAAGGTCAAACCGCTGGAATTCGACGGGCGCGAGGATTCGATCTTCCACCCATTCGATACGGACGGCCGCCGACATATGGAGTACGTCCATGATCGGGGAACCTTCGCGGATGTGCCTGCGGAGCAGATCAAGCGCGATTTCAAGGACTATTACCCCAGCCATTACGCGCTAGGCCAGGGCGCGGCCAAGGAACGCTTCGCCTGACCGCTCGAGGTCCGGCGCGCCGAGCATCTGTGTCTACCGGGTCTCGCATGCGCGGTCTTCTGGAGACCAGTTATGGCGCCGCCGTGGCAGCGGCCGATCCGCTGAAGATTCTTCCGGGTCATCTGCCCGAACCGCCCCGCGGGCGTACCTTGGTGGCCGCGGTGGGCAAGGCCGCTGCCTCGATGGCGCTCGCCGTGGAGCGGAGTTGGCCCGCAGCCGCCCCCTTGGAGGGCATTGCGCTGACGCGATACGGCCACGGGTTGCCGCTGCAGAGGATCCAACTCGTCGAAGCGGGCCATCCGCTTCCGGACGCGGCTGGCGCCGCGGCCGCGCGCTCCATTCTCGAGGGCGCGAGCGGGCTCGGCCCGGAGGACCTGCTGCTCGCGCTCATCTCCGGCGGCGGCTCGGCCCTGCTCTCGGTGCCAACCGCCGGCGTCACGCTGGAGGAGTTGAAGGCCCTGACGAGCGATCTCCTTCGCTGCGGCGCGCCCATCGAGGAGATCAACACGGTGCGCAAACACCTCTCCGCCGTGCATGGCGGCCGGCTCGCCGCGGCCACCCGCGCGCGCGTGCTCGCACTGATCATCTCGGACGTCACCGGCGACGATCCAACCCACATTGCGTCCGGACCATGCGCACCCGATCCCTCGACGTGCAGCGACGCAAGCGCGGTCCTCGGGAAGTATGGCATTGCGGCGCCCGAGGCCTTCGAGGAATCCCCTAAGCCGGGTGATCCCCTGTTCGACAAGGTCGAGAACCGCGTGATTGCAACTGCGCATCGCTCGCTGGAAGCCGCGGCGCAGGCCTTTCACCGGGAGGGCATCACACCGGTGATTCTCGGGGACTCAATTGTCGGCGAGGCTGCGGAGGTGGCCAAGGTCATGGCCGCCTTGTCGAGAGAGATCCGGCAGCATGCTTCGCCGTGGCGTCCACCGGTCGCACTCATCTCCGGTGGAGAATGCACGGTGACCATGCCTCGCGGGGGAGGCCGCGGCGGGCGCTGCGGCGAGTTTCTCCTCGGTTTCGCGGTCGCCCTCGGAGACCTGCGCGGCACCTGGGCCGTGGCTGCGGACACCGATGGCATCGATGGCTCCGAGGACAACGCCGGGGCCGTCCTGTCCCCGGACACGCTGCTCCGCGGCGCAAGCCGCGGCCTGGATGCGCGTCAATTCCTGTCAAACCACGACAGCTACGGATATTTCAGCGCGCTCGATGATCTGCTGGTGACGGGCCCGACGCGAACGAACGTCAACGATTACCGGGCGATCCTCCTCGCGCCCTGAGCGAGGGACGTCAAGCGCTGATTCGGCCGGGGCGTGTGCCGCCCAAAAACACAAAGGCCGGGCAAGCCCGGCCTTTCTGGTGCGGCGTAAACAGACCTTACTCCGCCTTCTTGTCTACGCCCTTCTCCGCGGCGGTCGTCGCGGCCGGCCGGTCCATCAGCGTGACCAAGGCCATGGGGGCATTGTCCCCGTTGCGAAAACCCTTCTTCAGGATGCGCAGGTAGCCGCCATTACGCTTCGCGTAGCGCGGGCCGATTTCCTCGAACAGCTTGCCCACCACTTCCCGATCGCGCAGCCGGTCGAATGCCAGGCGCCGATTGGCAAGCGTCGGCGTCTTGCCGATCGTGATGATCGGCTCCACCACGCGCCGCAGCTCCTTGGCCTTCGGGAGCGTGGTGCTGATTTCCTCGTGCCGCAGCAGCGAGACCGTCATGTTGCGCAGCATCGCCAGCCGGTGGCTGGTGGTGCGGTTGAGCTTGCGCAGCCCGTGTCCGTGTCGCATGGCGTGTCTCCCTAGGCGCGATGATGCTCGAGGCCCGCCGGCGGCCAGTTCTCGAGCTTCATGCCGAGCGTCAGGCCCCGCGAAGCGAGCACTTCCTTGATCTCGTTCAGGGACTTGCGCCCCAGATTCGGCGTCTTCAGCAGCTCCGTCTCCGTGCGCTGGATTAGATCGCCGATGTAGTAGATGTTCTCCGCCTTGAGGCAGTTCGCCGACCGCACCGTAAGCTCCAGATCGTCGACGGGGCGCAGCAGAATCGGATCCGGGGCAATCGCCTTCTTCTCCTCGGTCGGCAGCGACGTGCCCTCGAGCTGCGCGAACACCGACAACTGCTCGACGAGAATGCGCGCGGCGTACCGCACGGCTTCCTCGGGCTCGATGACGCCGTTGGTCTCAATGTCGAGAATCAGCTTGTCGAGGTCGGTGCGCTGCTCTACTCGCGCGGCGTCTACCGCGTAAGACACCCGGCGGACGGGGCTGTACGACGCATCCAGAATGATGCGCCCGATGCTCTTGGTCTCATCGGGCAGGTAACGAAGATTTCCGGGGACGTAACCGCGGCCCGATTCGATCTTGATCTGCATCTCGAGCTTGCCGCCCGCCGCAATATGCGCGATCACGTGCTCGGGATTGATGATCTCGACTTCGTGGGACACCTCGATGTCCGCCGCCGTCACCGTGCCCTCGCCCTTCTTCTTCAGCGTGACGATGGCGTCCTGGCGGTTGTGCAGGCGGAACACGACGCCCTTCAGGTTCAGCAGCAGGTCCACCACATCCTCGCGCACGCCATCGAGCGTGGAATACTCGTGCACCACGCCAGCGATCTGCACCTCGGTCGGCGCGAAGCCGGGCATCGAGGACAGCAGCACGCGCCGCAGCGCGTTGCCGAGCGTGTGGCCGTAGCCGCGCTCGAACGGCTCCATCGTCACCCGCGCGTGCAGTGGCGACAGGTTCTGGACGTCTACGATGCGCGGCTTCAGCAATCCGGTCAGTGCCATGTGTGCGTCGTCCCGTTACTTCGAATACAACTCGATGATCATGCTCTCGTTCACTGTCGACGGCAGATCCGCCCGCGCCGGCAGCGATTTCAGCGTTCCCTTGAGGGCCTTGGCGTCGACCTCCAGCCACTCGGGCACGCCGCGTGACTCGGTGGCCTCCGCCGCCGCCTTGATGCGCAGCTGCGACTTCGCCTTTGCCGCCACCTCGATCACGTCGCCGGTACGCACTTGGTAGGACGGAATGTTGACGCGGCGGCCGTTCACCAGGATGGCATTGTGGCGGACCACCTGCCGCGCTTCCGTGCGGGACGCGCCGAACCCCATGCGATACGCGATGTTGTCGAGACGCGTCTCGAGCAGCTGCAGCAGGCGTTCGCCGGTCACGCCGCGCGAACGCGACGCTTCCGCGTAGGTCCTGCGGAACTGGCCTTCGAGCACGCCATACATGCGGCGCGTCTTCTGTTTCTCGCGCAGTTGCTTGCCGTAATCCGACAGCCGCGAGCCCGACTTCTGGCCATGCTGGCCCGGGGCGTAGCTCCGCCGGTCGACCGCGCACTTGTCCGTGTAGCACTTCTCGCCTTTGAGGAAGAGCTTCTCGCCCTCCCGCCGGCATTGACGGCACTTGGCGTCAAGATTTCTGGCCATGAATTCCTCTCTAAACCCTGCGCCGCTTGGGCGCCCGGCAACCGTTGTGCGGAACCGGCGTGACATCCGCGATCGAACCGACCTTCAGCCCGATGGCGTTCAGGGCGCGGACTGCGGATTCGCGGCCCGGCCCGGGCCCCTTGATGCGGACCTCGATGTTCTTCACCCCGCATTCCTGCGCCGCCCGTCCGGCGCGTTCGGCGGCCACCTGCGCCGCAAACGGCGTCGACTTGCGGGAACCCTTGAATCCGGCATTGCCGGACGTCGACCACGACAGCGTGTTGCCCTGGCGGTCGGTGATGGTCACGATCGTATTGTTGAAGGACGCGTGAATGTGCGCGATTCCTTCGGCCACGTTCTTCTTGACCTTCTTGCGCGCGCGCGAGGAGGCCGTTTGCTGGAGCTGCTGCTGCGTCGGTGTGGTTCTGCTCGCCATCGTCGTTACCCCTTACGCGGCCTTGCCGGCCGGCACGTTCAACTTCACCGCAGCCTTGCGGGGCCCCTTGCGCGTGCGCGCGTTGGTGCGCGTCCGCTGTCCCCTCGCGGGCAGACCCTTGCGATGGCGGGTGCCGCGGTAGCAGCCCAGATCCATCAGCCGCTTGATCGACATCGAGACCTCGCGCCGCAGGTCCCCCTCGACGGTGAGGCGCCCGACGCTCTCGCGCAGGCGGTCCATTTCAGCGTCTGTCAAATCCTTGATCTTGCGCGTCTTGTCGACGCCGGCCGCGGCGCAAATGGCCTCCGCACGAGCGCGCCCGATGCCATAGATGGCGGTCAGCGCGATGCCGGCGTGCTGGTGATTCGGGATGTTGATGCCTGCGATGCGGGCCATGCGGTCCCCGTGTACGGAAAACTTTGAATTATATCTGTCTGTTCAATGCAGTATCAAGAGCACGCCGCCTGCGCGGCATCACCCCTGCCGCTGCTTGTGGCGCGGGTCCGAGCAAATGACGCGGACCACCCGCTTGCGCCGCACGATCTTGCACTTGCGGCACATCTTCTTTACCGACGCGTTCACTTTCATACGGCTTCTCCTTGCTTGGCGCGAAACGTAATGCGCCCCTTCGTCAGGTCATAGGGCGTCAGTTGCACGGTCACGCGGTCACCGGGAAGAATGCGGATGTGATGCGTCCGCATTTTTCCGGAGATGAAGGCGTGAACGACATGGCCGTTCTCCAGCCGCACCTGGAATGTCGCATTGGGGAGGTGTTCAAGGACCTCGCCCTGCATCTCAATAACATCGTCCTTGGCCATCGCCCCGGCATCAGCGCACGGGCATCCCGCCCTTGAAGCTGGCCTTGCGCAGCAGGCTCTCATACTGGTGCGTCATGATGTAGGCCTGAACCTGCGCCATGAAGTCCATGGTCACCACCACGATAATCAGCAGCGACGTGCCGCCGAAGTANNGCGGTTTCCTTCGGGTTGTACTGCAGCGCCGTATAGAAGAAGCAGAAGAAGATGATGAGGCCGGCGTAGAGCAGCACGTAAATCGGCTGACCCGGAGAAAGCGTGCCCGCCAAGTCTCTGAGCCAGATCAGCCCTTCCGCCGAGCCGAACCAGCCGAGGAGCGTCGCGGGAAAGAGGATCAGCGACGACGCGAAAATCGGCGGAATGACGCCCGACATGTTGAGCTTGAAGGGCAGATGCGAGCTCTGCCCGCCGTAAACGCGGTTGCCCACCTGGCGTTTGGCGTAATTGACGAGAATCTTGCGCTGGCCACGCTCGACGAAACAGACCACCGCGGTGACGGCGATCACCGCCCCGGCAATCAGCAGCGCCGTCAGCGGGTGCATGGCGCCCGTACGCACCAATTCCAGCGTCCCGGCGATGGCGTTCGGCAGCCCCGCGGCGATGCCGGCGAAGATGATGATCGANNATCGTGAAGCGCGACAGCGCTCCGCCCGAGAACATGTTGAACATTCCCAGGATCCCGCCCTGCTGCCCCTTGAACAGGTCCGCGAGCACGTTGGGATCGATTCCGGGTACCGGAATATGAGCCCCGATGCGGAACACGACCAGCGCACCCAGCAGGAACAGCAGCCGGCGCTTCAGGTCGCCGTAGCGCCCCGTTTTCCCGGCGTTGGGCAGCGCAGTCGCCAAGCGGACCTACTCCTTGGCGCCGGTGCTTGCAGGCTTTGCGGGCGCTTCGACCCGTCCACCGGCGGATTCGATCGCCGCACGCGCGCCCTTGCTCGCCGCGACACCCTTCAGCGTGATGGCACGCGCCAGCTTGCCCGACAGAATCACCTTGGCGACCAGCGCGAGGCGCGACACGACGCCCTCCGCCTTGAGCGTGGCAAGGTCGATCTCGCTCGCCTTCATGCGCTGAAGGTCCGAAAGCCGCACTTCCGCGTAGAAATCCCGGTCGAGCGACGTAAACCCGCGCTTTGGCAGGCGCCGATGCAGCGGCATCTGCCCGCCCTCGAAGCCGACCTTGTGGTATCCGCCCGCGCGGGCGCGCTGCCCCTTGTGCCCCAACCCGGCGGTCTTGCCCCACCCCGAACCGACGCCCCGACCGACCCGATGCCGGGCACTCTTGGCGCCTGGCGCCGGTTTCATCGAGTTCAAGCGCATGACGAAGCCCCTTCGACACGAACGAGGTAATAGACCTTGTTGATCATGCCCCGCACAGCGGCGGTGTCCTCCAGCTCGACCGAGTGGTGGAGCCGGCGCAGGCCCAGACCGCGAATCGTATCCCGGTGGCTGCGCTTGGTCCCGGCGAGTCCCTTGACCAGCGTGATCTTGATTTTCGCGTTCGCCATGGTGTCCCTCAGCCCGAGACGACGTCGTCTACCGTCTTCCCGCGCTTGGCCGCGATCTGCGCGGGCGTGTTCATCGCCTGCAAGCCGTTCAGCGTGGCCCGCACGACGTTGTACGGATTCGTCGATCCGAAGCACTTGGCGAGGATGTTCGTCACCCCCATCACCTCGAACACCGCCCGCATCGGTCCGCCGGCGATGATCCCCGTCCCCTCGGATGCCGGTTGCATCAGGACCTTCGCGGCGCCGTGGCGCCCGCGGACCGTGTGGTGCAGCGTGCCGTTCTTGAGGCTGATCTTCACCATCTTGCGGCGCGCCTCGTCCATCGCCTTCTGAACGGCGACCGGCACTTCGCGCGCCTTGCCCTTGCCCATGCCGATGCCCCCGTCGCCGTCACCGACAACGGTCAGCGCGGCAAATCCGAGCACCCGGCCGCCCTTGACGACTTTCGTCACGCGGTTGACTGCGACCATCTTCTCCCGAAGGCCGTCGCCGCGCTCTTCAGTCTGCCGTACACGCGCCTGCATTTTCGCCATGGTTCGTGATCCTTAGAACTTGAGACCGTTGCTGCGGGCGGCGTCGGCCAGCGCCTTGATGCGGCCGTGATAGCGGTAACCCGCACGGTCAAAGGCCACCTTGTCGATCCCGGCCGCGACCGCCTTCTCCGCAATGCGCCGGCCCACGGCCTCTGCCGCACTCCGGTTGCCACCGTTCTTCAGCGTCCCGCGCAGCTCCTTGTCCAGGGTCGATGCGCTGGCCAGAATCCGATCGCCGGCCGCCGTCGTGATCTGCGCGTAAATATGACTGTTGCTCCGATGCACGGTCAGCCGCACATGGCCCAACTCCCGAATTTTCAGGCGGGTCTGGCGCGCACGCCGCGCGCGCGCTAGGTTCTTGTCAGACATATCCGCTCCTCTACTTCTTCTTCGTCTCTTTCAGCACGATCGTCTCGTCGGCGTAGCGGACGCCTTTGCCCTTGTAGGGCTCGGGCGGACGCGCGTCGCGAATCTTCGCCGCGACCTGGCCAACGAGTTGCTTGTCGACGCCGCTGACGAGAACCTCGGTCTGCGTGGGCGTCGCCACCTTGATGCCCTTCGGCATCTCCAGAACCATCGGGTGCGAAAAACCGAGCGACAGGTTCAGCTTGTCACCTTGCGCCTGCGCCCGGTAGCCGACGCCGACGAGCGACAGTTTCTTCTCGAACCCCTTGGTCACGCCCGTCACCATGTTGGCGACGAGCGCACGCATCGTTCCCGACATGGCGCCGGCCTGGCGCGAGTTGCCGAGCGCGTGGCAGGTCAGCGTCTCGCCCTCGCGGCGAATCTCGACGTTGACGTCCGCGGCGCGCGCCAGGGTCCCGAGCGGCCCCTTCACCGATATCTGCCCGTCGGCAAGCTTCACCTCGACGCCCTTGGGAACCGGAATGGGATTCTTCGCGATCCTAGACATCTGCGTTTCTCCGTCAGGCCACGATGCACAGCACTTCGCCACCGAGCCCGGTGGCGCGTGCCTTGCGATCGGTCATGACGCCGCGCGACGTGGATACGATCGCCACGCCCAGACCGTTCATCACGCGCGGCAGTTCGTCGCGACCGCGATAGACGCGCAGCCCCGGCTTGGAAATCCGCTCGAGGCGCTCGATCACCGGCCGGCCGGCGTAATACTTGAGGCCGATGCGCAGCTCGCGATGCACGTCGCCTTCGCGAACGGCGAAATCCTCGATGTATCCCTCGTCCTTGAGTACCTGGGCTATGGCGGCCTTGATGCTCGAGGCCGGCATTTGCACATCGACCTGTCCAGTGACCTGCGCATTGCGAATGCGGGTCAGCATGTCCGCGATCGGATCGCTCATGCTCATGCGGTTCTCTCCTTACCAGCTGGCCTTGATGACGCCCGGCACTTCGCCCCGGAGCGCAAGGTCGCGCAGTTTGCTGCGCGCGACGCCGAATTTCCGGAACACGCCCCGCGGGCGACCTGTCAGCGCGCAACGGTTGCGCGTGCGCACGGGAGACGCATCGCGCGGAAGCTTTTGCAGCCGGAGGCGCGCTTCATCCCGCGCCTCGTCGGTCGCGCGCGGGTCGCGCAGCGTCTCGAGCAGCGCGGCGCGCTTCGCCTTGTACTTGTCCACCAACTTGCGGCGCTTCTGCTCGCGGAGCTTGACAGCGAGTTTGGCCATATCCGTCTCCTCAGTGCTTGAACGGAAAACGGAACGCGGCCAGCAGGGCACGCGCCTCCTCGTCCGTCCTTGCGGTGGTACTGATCGCAACGTTGAGCCCCCGGAGCGCGTCGATCTTGTCGTACTCGATCTCCGGGAAGATGATCTGTTCCTTGATGCCCAGGCTGTAATTGCCCCGACCGTCGAAGGCGCGGCTCGACACCCCGCGGAAGTCGCGGATGCGCGGGATGGCAATATTCACCAGCCGGTCGAGAAATTCGTACATCCGCGCACCCCGCAGCGTGACCATGCAGCCGACGGGAAAGCCGGCACGAACCTTGAAGTTGGCGATGGACTTCCGCGCGCGCGTCGTCACGGGCTTCTGGCCCGCGATGCGCGTCAGGTCGCCCACCGCATTGTCGAGGATCTTCTTGTCGTTGACCGATTCCCCCACGCCCATGTTCAGCGTGATCTTCTGGATGCGCGGCACCTGCATCACGCTGTGGTAGCCGAACTTCTGCATGAGCTCGGGGACCACGCGCTCGCGGTAGACGTCACGCAGCCGGGCCGGGGGCGCCGCCGCCTCGGCCAGGGCAGCCGCTGCCTTGGGGGACTCGCCCGACCCAGGCTTCTTCGAGCCGCCCGATCCGGAACCGCCCTTCTTCTGCACTTCCTTCGGTGTGCCTGTTTCCTTCGCCATGGCCCGTCCTTACCGATCCACCTGTTCGCCGTTCGATCTGAATACGCGTACCTTGCGGCCGCCCTCCAACTCCTTGAACCCGATGCGGTCGGCCTTCTGCGTCGCCGGGTTGAACAGCGCGATATTGGAGACGTGTATCGGTGCGTTCAGTTCGACAATGCCGCCCGTGACGTTTTTCATCGGGTTCGGCCGCTGATGCTTCTTGACGCGGTTGACGCCCTCGACCACGACATGGTCGACGCCGGCGCGGCGCAGCACGGTGCCGCGCTTGCCCTTGTCGCGGCCGGCGATCACGACGACCTCGTCTCCCTTGCGGATGCGTTGCATGCCTCGTCTTCCTTTCAACCGATCCGTCAGATCACTTCCGGGGCCAGCGACACGATCTTCATGAACCGCTCGGTCCGCAGTTCCCGCGTCACGGGTCCGAAAATCCGGGTGCCGATCGGCTCCAGCTTGCTCGTGAGCAGCACCACGGCATTCGAGTCGAACTTGATCAGCGACCCGTCACCGCGCCGCACGCCCTTGGCGGTGCGCACGACGACCGCGTCGTAGACCTCGCCCTTCTTCACCCGCCCGCGGGGCGCGGCCTCCTTGACGCTGACTTTGATGACGTCGCCGATCGAGGCGTAGCGGCGCTTCGAGCCGCCGAGCACCTTGATGCACATGACGGCGCGCGCGCCGGTGTTGTCGGCAACATCGAGAATCGACTGCATCTGAATCATGGTTTCGGCTCCATCCAACTTGCGCCTCGCGAATCAGTTGCGCGCGGGCAGTCTTGGACCCCGTAGGGGCGGGAAAGCTTGTTATTGTAGCCCGGCGCCCATCCGCCAGGCAAGCGCTTGACTAAATTTCCTTCGACTTCTCCACCAGACGCGTCACCGTCCAGGACTTGGTCTTGGAGATCGGCCGGCATTCGGCAATCTCCACGACGTCGCCCGTGCGATACGCGCCTTCGGCGACATGCGCGTGGTACTTCTTCGAGCGCGTCAGGATCTTGCCCATGAGGCGGTCGCGGACCCGCCGCTCCACCACGACCGTCACCGTCTTCTGCATGCGATCGCTGACCACGCGCCCCACCAGGACGCGCCGGTTCTTCTGTGCCGGTGTCGTTACTTGCTCCGAATTCATTGTTCCGCTTTCTCCCGAAGCACGGTACGGATGCGGGCGATGTCCCGCCGCACCTTCCGCTTCTGGCTGGTGTTGGACAATTGCTGGGTCGCAAGCTGCATGCGCAGCCCGAACTGGGCCTTCAGGAGGGACTCGAGCTCCTTGGTCAATTCGTCGCGGCTCTTGCTACGAAGTTCGCTCGGTTTCATCGTCTAGCCCAGGGTGCGGTGCACAACAATGGTCTTGATCGGCAGCTTGGCAGCCGCCAGCGCAAACGCCTCGCGCGCAAGCGCCTCGCTCACGCCGTCCATCTCGTAGATGACCTTTCCCGGCTGGATCTCAGTGACGAAATACTCCGGATTCCCCTTGCCGTTACCCATGCGCACCTCGGCCGGCTTGTGCGACACCGGCTTGTCGGGGAACACCCGAATCCAGATCCGTCCGCCGCGCTTGATGTGACGGGACAGCGCGCGACGCGCCGCTTCGATCTGACGCGCAGTCAGTCGCCCACGACCGATGGCCTTCAGGCCGAACTCGCCGAACGACACACGGCTGCCGCGCGTTGCGACGCCGGTGTTGCGGCCTTTCTGTTGCTTGCGGTATTTCGTACGTGCCGGTTGCAGCATGCCTTACTCCTTGGTCTCCGCCGCGTCGGCCGCCGGGGCGCCGGCCGGTTCCCCATCCTTGACCACCTTCCGCGTCCGCTTGACGGCCGTCTTCGGTTTCTCGCCCTCCGGCTTCTTGGCTCGGACGGCTGCAGGCCGCTTGTCACCCTCGGTCTTCTCCTTGGGGGCAGAGCGCCTCGCACCGGCCTTCGGCGCGGGCTTCTTCGGCTTGCGGGGTTCGCTCGGGGCCTCCGGCGCCGGCATCGGGGCGGCAAGCCCGCCCGCCAGTGCCGCGGCGGCCTCGCCCTTGGGCATCACTTCGCCCTTGTAAACCCAAACCTTGATGCCGATCACGCCGTAGGTCGTCTTCGCTTCGCCGAACCCGTAATCGATGTCGGCGCGCAGCNNGCGCGCAGCGTGTGCAGCGGCACCCGCCCCTCGCGGTACCACTCGGTGCGCGCGATCTCGATGCCGTTCAGGCGGCCCGCGCTCATGATCTTGATTCCCTGGGCGCCGAGACGCATGGCGTTCTGCATGGCGCGTTTCATGGCGCGCCGGAACATGATGCGCTTCTCGAGCTGCTGGGCAATCGAGTCCGCGATCAGCTGCGCGTCGATCTCCGGCTTGCGAATCTCCTCGATGTTCACGTGCACCTGGTTCACGCCCATGATGCGCCGCAGCTCCGCCTTCAGCGCCTCGATTTCCTCGCCCTTCTTGCCGATGACCACGCCAGGGCGCGCGGAGAAGATCGTGATGCGCGCGTCCTTCGCGGGCCGCTCGATCAATACGCGTCCCACGGATGCGTGCGCGAGCTTGCGCTTGAGGAAGTCGCGCACCTTGATGTCCTCCGCCAGCATCGGGGCGAAGTTACGATTGTTCGCGTACCAGCGCGAGCTCCAGTTGCGGTTGACCGCAAGCCGAAAGCCGATCGGGTGGATCTTCTGGCCCATGCGTGCCTTTCAGTCGCCTACCGTGACGTAAATGTGACAGGTGTGCTTCGTGACGCGGGTGCCGCGCCCCTTGGCTCGGGCGTGGAACCGCTTCAGGATGGCGCCGCGCTCGACGTGCACACGCATCACCTTCAGCGTATCGATGTCCGCGCCGTCGTTGTGCTCGGCGTTGGCGATCGCCGACTCGAGCACCTTCTTCATGAGCTTGGCGCCCTTTTTCGGGGTGAACGCGAGAATGCTGAGCGCCCGATCCACGGGCTTGCCGCGAATCAGGTCGGCGATCAGTCGGCCCTTCTGCGCCGACAACCGCACACCGCGAAGCTTGGCCTGCGTCTCCATGATGCCCCCTTATTTCTTCGCCGCGGCCGCCGGAGCACCGCCCGGCGCCGGCGCCGGGCGCCCGACGGTTTCCTCGGTCTTCTTGCCCGCGGCGGAGTGGCTCTTGAAGACGCGCGTCTGCGCGAACTCGCCGAGCTTGTGGCNNGAGCGCCGCGACCAGGTCTTGATCGGCCGCTTGTCGCTCGTGCCGCGCGCCGTGTCGACCTTCTTCAGCAGGTGGTGGTCCACGAAGGGACCTTTCTTGATTGAACGAGCCATGTCTCAGCCTCTCGTTACGCGCGGCGCCGGTCGCGCACGATCATGATCTGGGTGCGCTTGTTGCGGCGCGTCTTGAATCCCTTGCTCTTCACGCCCCAAGGCGATTGGGGGGGGCCGGCGGAAGCCGTGCGACCCTCGCCGCCACCGTGGGGGTGGTCGATCGGGTTCATCGCCACGCCGCGCACCGTCGGGCGCACGCCGCGCCAGCGCATGCGGCCCGCCTTGCCCACCGATTCCAGGTTGTGCTCCTCGTTGCCCACCTCGCCGATGGTCGCGCGGCAATCGATATGCACCTTGCGAATTTCACCGGAGCGCAGGCGAAGCTGCGCATACGAGCCTTCTCGCGCCAGCAACTGCACGCCGCCGCCCGCAGAACGCGCGAGCTGCGCGCCCTTGCCGGGCAGCATTTCCACGCAATGCACCGTCGTGCCGACGGGGATGCTGCGCAGCGGCAGCGCGTTGCCGGCCTTGATGGGCGCCTCGGGTCCTGACTGCAGCTGGGCCCCGACCTCCACGCCCTTCGGCGCGATGATGTACCGCCGCTCGCCATCCTGGTACAGGAGAAGCGCCAGGTGCGCGCTGCGGTTGGGGTCGTACTCGAGTCGCTCGACCTTCGCCGGGACTGCATCCTTGTCCCGTCGAAAATCGACCACGCGATAGTGTTGCTTGTGGCCCCCGCCCTGATGCCGCATCGTGACGCGGCCGGCATTGTTGCGGCCGCTCTTCTTCGACGCCCGGACCACGAGCGGCCAGTGGGGCTCGCCCTTGTGCAGGTTGGGCGTAACCACCTTGATCAGGCTGCGGCGGCCAGGCGACGTGGGTTTGACTTTGACGAGTGCCATGGCTTACTCCGTCGCCGCAAAGTTGATTTCGTGGCCCGCGGCAAGCCGCACGTAGGCCTTCTTCCAGTTGCGACGGCGACCCATGAAGCGCGCAAAGCGGCGCGACTTTCCCTTGACGTTGGTCACGGTCACCGACTGCACCTTGGTCTTGAACAGCAGCTCGACCGCGGCCTTGATCTCGGGCTTCGTTGCGCCGTCCTGAACCCGGAACACGTACTGCCGGTTCTTGTCCGCGACGCGCGTGCTCTTTTCCGAGATGACCGGCGCGAGCACCACGTTCATCAGCCGCTCGGCTGCAAACTGCTTGGCTGCGCTCACTTGAACATCTCCTCCAGCTTCGCCACCGCCTGCCGGGTCATCAGCACGGTGCCATGACGCACGAGGGCCACGGGATTGGCATGGCGCGCGGCGATCACTTCGACGTCCGCCAGGTTCCGGCAGGACAGGGCGAGGTTCTCGTCAATCTCGTCCGTGATCACGAGGCCACGGTCGAAACCCAGCGACTTCAGCTTCTGCGCCAACAGCTTCGTCTTCGGTGCGTCGAGGCGCAGCTCGTCGATGACCCGGATGCGGTCTTCACGTGCAAGCTGCGACAGGATCGACGCCATGCCCGCACGGAACATCTTGCGATTGACCTTGTGCGAGAAATTCTCGTCGGGCGAGTTCGGGAAGATCCGGCCGCCGCCGCGCCACAGCGGGCTGGAGGTCATCCCGGCGCGCGCGCGTCCGGTGCCTTTCTGCCGCCATGGTTTCCGCGTCGAGTGCCGCACCTCGCCGCGGTCCTTCTGGGCGCGCGTCCCCTTCCGGGCATTGGCCTGGTAGGCGACGACGATCTGATGCACCAGCGCCTCGTTGAAATCCCGCGCAAACAGGGTGTCAGGCGCGCTGAACGTACCGTTCGCGCCCTGAGAATTGATCAGCTTGAGATCCATCGGCCGCTCCCTCAACCCTTGACCGCCGGGCGAACCACCACGTCGCGCCCGTTGGATCCCGGCACCGAACCCCGGACCAGCAGCAGCTGCCGCTCAGCGTCGACGCGCACCACGACGAGGTTCTGTGTCGTGCGCCGCACGTTGCCGAGCTGGCCGGCCATCCGCTTTCCCGGAAAGACTCTGCCGGGGCTCTGCCGCTGGCCGGTCGAGCCCGGTGCCCGCGTGGTTACGGAATTGCCATGCGTTTCGCGATTGGACGAGAAATGATGCCGCTTGATGACCCCGGCGAAGCCCTTGCCGAGCGTCACCCCCTGGACATCCACCTTCTGTCCCACCTTGAAGATTTCCGCGCCGATCTTGTCGCCCACCTTCAGCGCGCCGAGTTCCTGTGTGCTTGCGCGGAACTCCCGCAGCACATGTCCCGCCTCGACGGCGGCCTTGGCCAGATGTCCCGCCATGGGCTTCGTGACGCGCGTCGCGCGGCGCTTTCCGAACGCGACCTGTATCGCCGCGTAACCGTCGCGCTGCGGCGTCTTGATCTGAGCGATCCTGTTGTCCGACACGTCGAGTACCGTCACCGGCTGGGCATCGCCCTCGTCCGTGAAGATACGCGTCATGCCGACCTTGCGGCCGACAAGTCCTATGGTCATGCGATCCTCTTCTCGTTTACCCGGGCAACCCCGCCCGGGCGCCAGCTTCAATTGGCCGGCACGTTTCTAAATAACGCAGCTACTGCACCTTGATCTCGACGTCCACGCCCGCGGGCAGGTCGAGCTTCATCAGCGCATCCACCGTCTTGTCGGTCGGATCGATGATGTCCATCAACCGCAGATGCGTGCGGATCTCGAGCTGGTCGCGGGATGCCTTGTCGATGTGCGGGCTGCGCAACAGATCGAAGCGCTCCTTGCGCGTAGGCAGCGGCACCGGGCCACGGACTACGGCACCCGTGCGCTTGGCGGTATCGACGATTTCCAGCGCCGACTGGTCGATCAGCCGGTAGTCGAATGCCTTCAAGCGGATGCGAATACGTTGGCTCTGCATTTATGCGGTCTCCGTGGCGCGCGGCGAGTGGCTCACGCGGCGCCTATTCGATCACCTTGGCGACGACGCCGGCGCC
>DKBI01000227.1 GCA_002451175.1 Betaproteobacteria bacterium UBA6904 | reverse complement strand
ACCTTCTGCGCCATCGGCACGCAATGGGCGGAGGAGAACACGCCCATGATGAGATTGACCTTCTCCTGATCGAGCAGCCGCGTGGCCTCGTTGATCGCCACCTCGGTCTTCGACTGCGCATCGGCGTAGATCGGCACGATCTTGTAGCCCTCGACGCCGCCCTTCTCGTTGAGCATGTCGATGGCGATCTTGGTGCCGAGCGCCGCGGCCTCCGAGCCGCCCGCGGCAAAGGCGCCGGTGTAGTCGTAGATCACGCCGACCTTGATCTCCTTCTGCTGGGCCTGCGCAAACGTGGTGAATGCGGCCAGAACCGCCGCGGCGAGAACGGTGCGTTGCGTCATGGGGTCTTCCTCCTTGAGCGCGAGTGTTTCAAGCCGGACCCGCGGTGTCAACCCGGAATTGGGGTCAGACCCCAGGCCGTCTCTCGACTACGCTTCGGCGACGATCAGGTCGGCGGCCTTCTCCGCGACCGCGATCACCGCGGCGTTGATGTTGCCCGAGGGCACCGAGGGCATCACCGAGGCGTCCGCCACGCGCAGGCCGGCCACGCCTTTCACGCGCAGCCGCTCGTCCACCACCGCTCCCATCCGGCAGGTCGAGGTCGGATGGAACACGGTGTCGCCCGCCTCGCGGCAGAAGGCGAGCCAGTCCTCGTCGGTCTGCACGCGCGGCCCCGGGTGCTCCTCGGCCTGCACGTAGCGCTGCATCGGCGGCGCATTCACGATCCGGCGCACGAACTTGAGCCCTTCGACCATGCTGCGCCGGTCGCGCTCGGTGGCGAGATAGTTGTAGCGGATGGCGGGCGCCTCGTGCGGATCCGCCGACCGGATCTGCACGGAGCCGCGCGATTCGGTCTGCAGCTGGGACACCGAGCAGGTGAAGCCGGAAAACGGATGCAGCACGCCGCCGCGCTTGGCAGTGGAGAAGTTGATGAAGTAGATCTGCGCGTCGGGACGCGGGAGTTCCGGCCGCGTGCGGATGAACGCCGCCGCGTATCCCGCGCTCACCGTGAGCGGACCGCGGCGCTGCAGCAGCCATTTCAGGCCGATCGCCGCCTGGCGCCACAGGCTGGCCATGTCGTCGTTCAGCGTGATCGGCTTGGTGCAGCGCCAGAACGTGCGCACGTAGAAGTGGTCCTGCAGGTCGGCGCCGACGCCGGGCGCGTCGAGCACCACGGGAATGCCCAGCGACTGCAGGTGGCCGCCCGGGCCGATGCCGGAGAGCTGCAGCAGCTGCGGCGAGTTGAACGCCCCGCCGGCGAGAATCACCTCGTTCGCCTTCGCCGCCCGGGTGGCGCCGCCCTGCGCGTATTCCACGCCGACCGCCCGCGTGCCGTCGAAGAGGACGCGGGTCGCGAGCGCACGCGTCTCCACGCGCAGGTTGGCGCGCTTCTCGGCAGGCCGCAGATAGCCCGTCGCCGTGCTCGAGCGCCAGCCATGGCGCGCGGTGGCCTGGTAGTACCCCGTGCCTTCCTGGCGCGCGCCGTTGAAATCGTCGTTGCGCGGAACGCCGAGCGAGGCAGCCGACGCGACGAACGCATCCGCCAGTTCGTGCCGGTCGGGAAGATCCGAGACGAGGAGCGGCCCGCCGACGCCGTGCCACGCATCGGCGCCGCGGCTCTGATCTTCCGATTTCTTGAAGTACGGCAGGAGATCCGCCCATCCCCAGCCCGGGATGCCCCAGCCGTCGAAATCCTCCGGCTGGCCGCGGATGTACACCAAGCCGTTGATCGACGACGAGCCGCCGAGCACCTTGCCGCGCGGCGTGAAGATGCGGCGGCCGTTGAGGCTCGGCTCGGGCTCGGACTCGTAGGCCCAGTTGACGTCCTGGCGAGCGAACAGCTTGCCGTAGCCGAGCGGAATGTGGATCCAGGGATTGGTGTCCCGCGGCCCGGCCTCGAGCAGCAAAACGCGGGTGCGGCCGTCCGCGGTCAGCCGGTTGGCGAGCACGCAGCCCGCCGAGCCGGCGCCGACGACGACGTAGTCGAAAACGTCAGCCACGACGCGCGACCGGCCCCGTCACCCGCGGCGGATCGAGAGGAAGCAGCAGCCTTCGGCGCCCGGCGCCCAGGTGCGATTCTCGAACCGGAACCCCGCGCCCTCGAACAGACCCTTGTCCACCGCGCCGGCGATGCGGCACAGCGTCTCGACCTTCGCCTCGGGCAGCCCCGCCTCGCGCCACGCGTCCTTGAGCGGACAGCCGCGGAGCTGGATCTCGAGGCGCTCGCCGTCGTCGCGGCGCACGTCGGGCTGAAAGAGTTCGGCGCCGCCCGGCACGCCAGCGAGGAACGCGTCGCGCAGGCCCTGCAGATCCGAAGGTCCGTACTTCGCCAGCGCCGCGCCGGCGCTGCGGCCACGGCGGTAGATCGCCTTCGTCAGCAGCGCCTCGGCCCGCGCGGCGCCGAGCTCCTCGGCGAGCACGTCGTACACCTCCAGGTAGATGAGCGCCCGGTTCTTCATCTGGGCGACCAGATCCTTGCGGAAATCGGTGCTCATCGGGGCGTCGCGAGATGAAAGCCCGCGTCCACGAAAACCGTCTCTCCCGTGATCATGCGTCCTCCTTCAACGAGCCAGCAGATCGTCTCGGCGATATCCTCCGGCGTGCAGGCGGCCTTGAGCGGCGCGTGGTCGGTGAACCGCGCGCGCACCTGCGCGTAGCGCTCGGCGCCGTAGCCTTCGGTCATCCACGGCGTGTCCACCACGCCCGGCAGCACCGCATTCACCCGCACCTCCGGCGCCAGCACGCGCGCGAGCGACAGCGTGAGCGTGTTGAGCGCGCCCTTCGAGGCCGCATAGGCGATCGAGGAGCCCGTGCCGAGGAACGACGCGAGCGAGGACACGTTCACCACGGCCCCGCGCGACTCCCTGAGCGCCGCCGCGCAGGCGCGTGCCATCTGAAACGCGGCCACCACGTTGACGCGGTAGATGCGCAGGAAATCCTCGTCGGTCAGGTCCTCGAGCTTCGGGTGCGGCACGAACTTCGTCGCGCCCGCATTGTTGACGAGCGCATCGAGCCGCCCCCAGCGCTCGAGCGCCGCCTGCGCGAGGCGGCGGCAATCGGCGTCCTGGCCGACGTCGGCCTGCACGACGATGGCGTCGCGGCACTGCGCGGCGACGTCGTTCGCCGCGTCCACGCTCTTCGCGCAATTGACCACCACCCGCCAGCCGCGGCGCGAGAGCTCCAGCGCGGTGGCCGCGCCGATGCCGGAGGCGGAACCGGTGACGATCGCGACCTTGCTCATACGGTGGCGATCGGCGTCGCGGGCGAGCCCACGGCGCCCGGCAGCCGCAGCGGCGGCGCGGTGAGCAGGAAACGATTGCGCGCGTGCTCGCGCAGCCAGCGCGCCAGCTCCGTGAGGTACCAGATTTCGCCCAGATGGATGCCGTTCTTGAACAGGCAGTGCTCGTGCAGCGGCATCGACGCGTGCGCCATCGGCTTGAACGGGCTGCCGGGAATGATCTCGACCGCGTAGTTGTCGGCGATGAGCGCCGCCAGTCCCGAGTCGCTCACCCACTGCAGCAGCTTGTCGTCGCGCCCGTCGAGTCCCGTGCAGGTCTGGTGCAGAAGACGCGGATCCGGGTGCTTGCGCAGCTCGAGAATGACTTCGGCGAACCCCGTGTGCAGGCACACCAGGTCGCCCTTTTCCACCGCGACGCGATCGGCCTCCAGCACGCGCATCAGGTCGTCGTAGCCCACCGCCCGGCGCTCGCGGCCGAAATGCGCGTGCAGGTCCACCAGCACGCCGCGCCCCTGCGCGCCGTGCTCGGCGAGGTTGTGGATGCCGAGCGCTTCGGCCCGGGCGCCCTCGAATTTCGCCCACGGCTCGGCCCGCGGGTTCTCCGCCGCGGGCTTCACGTGCTCGCCCGCGCGGAAGCCGTTGTAGAAGACGATCTCCGGCTGCCCGTCGCCGTCGGCATCGAAGCGGCTGCCGATGTGCGCGAAGGAGTCCCACTGCGTCGAGTACTGCAGCGTGAGCAGCACGACGTCGTCGCACACCACGTCGGTGTGGAGCGGATTCTCCTCGGCCAGCGGAAAGCAGAAGTTCTGCCTGCCCGCGCGCACCGTCGCGAAGTGGCGCGGCGGGTTGCGCCGCGGGTTGAGCGCGTTGCCTCCGGGATAGTCGAGCGGCAGCGACAGGCAGAACGTGCGCCCTTCCTTCACCTCGGCGACGCCCTGCAGCACCTTCTCGCGCGTCACCCAGTTCATGCGGCCGCGCTGGTCCTCGGGACCGAAATCGCCCCAGTTGGAGCCCGGCGGACGCTGCTTCCAGCGCGGGTTCATGGGGCTCAGTAGAAGTGCCGCCCGATGGACTCGGCGACCATCACCGGCTTGTCGCTGCCCTCGCGCTCGAAGACGACCTGCATGGTCACCTGCACGCCGCCCTCGAGCGTCTCGAACTTCACCGGCGTGAAGCGCCCGCGGATGCGCGAGCCGGCGGGGACCGGGGCCGTAAAGCGCACGCGGTTCAGCCCGTAGTTCACGCCCATCTTGCGGTCGGAGAACTCGAACGTCGACTCGGCGAGCTTCGGCAGCATCGACAGCGTCAGGTAGCCGTGCGCAATCGTGGTGCCGAACGGCGATTGCTTCGCGCGCTCGGGGTCGACGTGGATCCACTGGAAATCCTCGGTCGCCTTGGCGAACAGGTCGATGCGCTCCTGGCTCATCTCGACCCACGGCGAGATGCCGACCTCCTGGCCGAGCTTCGATTCCAGGTCACGCAGGCTGAGGGATGTCTTGGTCATCGGGCCTCCAGGCCGCGGATTCTATCGGGCCGCGGGCCCGACGAAGGATTCGATTTCGCGCGCCACGCGCTCGGGCTGCTCGTGCACGATCCAGTGCGAGGCCTCGGGCACGCGCACCAGCCGCAGATCCGGAATCAGCGGCTCGAGTCCCTCGATGCAGCCGGTCAGCAGGGCGCGGTCCCGCTCGCCCCACAGCACCAGCGTCGGCACCTGCACCCGGAAATCCTCGGGCTTCAGCTGCAGCTTCGCCGGCCCCGGATCCGCGTCGGTCGGCGGATACATGAGCGAGGCACGATAGTAGTTGAGTCCGCCGGTGAGCGCGCCGGGCTGCGACCAGGCCTCGACGTACGCCGCGCGGTCCTCCGCGGTCATCACGTCGCTGCCGAATTCCGCGAACGCGGTCAGCAGCCGCGCGTAGCCGTTCTCCGAAAGCACGCGCTCGGCCTTCGGGCTGCGAAACAGCAGCATGTACTCGCTCGCCTTGCGCTGCGCGGGGTTGTTCACCAGCTCGCGCCAGAACGTGTAGGGGTGCGGGGAGTTGATGATCACGAGGTGCGACAGGCGCTCGGGATGCGCCATCGCGAAACCCCAGGCCGCCGCGCCGCCCCAGTCGTGCGCCACCAGCACGAACTTCTCGCTGCCGTACGCCGCGGCGAGCGCGCCGATGTCGGCGACCAGGTGCCGGGCCCGATACGCCTCGACCCCGTCGGGCTTGTCGGACAGGTTGTAGCCGCGCAGATCCGGCGCGACGGCCGTCCAGCCGCGCGCGCCGAAATGCGCGAGCGGCTTGCGCCACGCGCGCCAGAATTCGGGAAACCCGTGCAGAAACAGCATCAGCCGGCCCGCTCCCGCGCGGGCGCAGTGGAAGCGCAGGCCGTTGGCCGTGATGGACTCGTGCGTTAGGACAGACATTGCTGCACCCCCTGGGCAATGGACTCGGCGATGCGCCGGCGCGCTGCCGGGTCGCGCATCCTGGCTTCCTCTTCGCGATTGACGATGACGCCCGCTTCCACGAGCAGCGCGGGCATCGCCGCCGTTCGGCTGACCGCCAGCTTGTCGTAGTAGTGCACGCCGTTCGTCTCGTCGGCGAAGGGCCGGTTTTCGCCGCGCACCGGATCCGCATGGTAGCGCGAAGGCGTGAACCCCGCCGCGCGCAGCCGCGCGCCGATCGCGCTCGCGCACGCCAGCGCCTTCGCCCGCGCCGGATTCTCGCGCGACAGGAACAGCGAGAAGCCGGCGAACTGGTCGGCCTGCGGCAGCCAGCGCTCGCGCACCGAATCGTGATGGATGGAGATCAGCAGCGCGGCGCCCTTCGCGTCGCGCGTGCGGTGATGCAGCACGGCGTAGTCGCCCCGCTCGCCGATCAGGCGCACCGTGAAGCCCGCCGCGAGGAGCGCCTCGCGCACCTCCAGCGCCAGCTCCCGGTTGTACTCGAACTCCGGCCGGCCGCGCGCCGAAAGGACGCCCGGCTCGGCGGCGTAGTGCCCCACGTCCACCGCGATGAGGAGCGAGGCGAGGACGCTGCTCAACGCGGCGCGGCGCTCAGAAGCGCGAGAAGTCGGGCTTGCGTTTCTCGAAGAATGCGGTCATCGCTTCCTTCGCCTCGGGGGAGGCGAGCCGCTCGCGGAAGATCGCGCCCTCTTCGGCCATCGCCTCCGCAACCCACGGCGCGAAGCGCCGCTTCATCAGCGCCTTGGCCTGCTGCACCGCGGCGGGCGGCAGCGCCGCCACGCCGAGCGCCGCGTCGCGCGCGTACTCGAGAAGCTCCTCCGCGGCAATCACCTCCGTGACGAGGCCCGCGGCGAAGGCCTTCTCCACGCCGAAGGGCTGCCCGAGGATGAGCAGCTCCGCCGCACGCTGGTAGCCGGCGATCAGCGGCAGGAGCACGCTCGATCCGGCCTCCGGCACCACCCCGAGCGGCACGAAGGGCAGCTGGAAGCGCGTCCCCGGAGCGGCGTACACCAGTTCGCAATGCAACAGGAGCGTGGTGCCGATGCCGACCGCGGCGCCGTTCACCGCCGCGATGAGCGGCTTCGGAAAGGTGGCGATGCGCTGGATGAAGCGGAACGCGGGGCTCGCCTCGGAGTGCGGCGGCCGCTCGAGGAAATCCTTGAGATCGTTGCCCGCGGTGAAGCAGTCGCGCGTGCCGTGGATCAGCGCGACGCGCACCGCGGGATCGCGCTCGGCCGCATCCAGCGCGTCCGACATCGCGTCGTACATCGCCCCGGTGAGCGCGTTCTTCTTCTCGGGACGCGCCATCTCGATGCGCAGCACGCGGTCCCGGATCTCGAGGCCGACGCCGCTCATGTCCCCGGCAGCCGGTAGTCGGTGAACTTCTGGCGCAGCGTGAGTTTCGAGAGCTTGCCCGTGGCGGTGTGCGGCAGCTCGGCGACGAACACCACGTCGTCGGGCATCCACCACTTCGCGATCTTGCCCTCGTAGAACTTGAGCAGCTCCTCTTTCGTCACTTCGGCGCCGGGCTTCTTGATCGCGACGACGATCGGCCGCTCGTCCCACTTCGGGTGGCGGATGCCGATCACCGCCGCCTCGGCGATCGCGGGGTGCGCCACGGCGATGTTCTCCAGGTCGATGGAGCTGATCCANNGCCGCCCGACTTGATCACGTCCTTCGAGCGGTCGGTGATCTGCATGTAGCCGTCCGCGTCGATCGTCGCCACGTCGCCCGTGGGAAACCAGCCGTCGCGCAGCGGATCGCCGCCCTCGCCCTTCATGTAGCCCGAGGCGATCCAGTTGCCGCGCACCAGCAGGTTGCCGAAGCGCTTGCCGTCCCAGGGCAGCTCCTGGCCCTCCTCGTCCACGATCTTCATGTCGACGCCGAAGATGCCGCGCCCCTGCTTGGCCTGGATCGCGAGCTGCGCCGCCTTGTCGAGCGACTCCTGCCTGCCCTTCAGCGTGCCCACCGTGCCGAGCGGGCTCATCTCGGTCATGCCCCAGGCGTGGAACACCCGCACGCCGTACTCCTCCTGGAACGTGCGGATCAT
>DKBI01000225.1 GCA_002451175.1 Betaproteobacteria bacterium UBA6904 | reverse complement strand
ATGTGCGAGTCGATGCCGCCCGCGGTGACGATCATGCCCTCGCCGGCAATCACCTCGGTTCCCGCGCCGATGGGAATCGTCACCGCCGGCTGGATGTCGGGATTGCCCGCCTTGCCAATGCGCCAGATGCGACCGTTCTTGAGACCGATGTCCGCCTTGACGATGCCCCAATGGTCCACGATCAGCGCGTTCGTGATCACGGTGTCGGCGACATCCGCGGCGACGCGCTGGCTCTGGCCCATGCCGTCGCGGATCACCTTGCCGCCGCCGAATTTCACTTCTTCGCCGTAGGTGGTCAGATCGCGCTCCACTTCGATCCAGAGCTCGGTGTCCGCAAGCCGCACGCGATCGCCCGTCGTGGGGCCGAACATCTCCGCATAGGCCTGGCGCGTGATGTTCATTCGATCGCTCCGTTCACCTTGCCGAGGAAGCCGTAGACCTTGCGGTCTCCGGTCAGCGCCACGAGTTCCACGGTGCGGGTCTGCCCGGGCTCGAAGCGCACCGCCGTGCCGGCCGCGATGTTCAGCCGCCAGCCGCGCGTTTTCGCGCGATCGAAGCGCAGCGCGGCGTTCGTTTCGAAGAAGTGATAATGCGAACCGACCTGGATTGGCCGGTCGCCGCCGTTCGTCACCCGGATCGAGCGCGTGGCGCGCCCCGCGTTCAGATCGATCGTGCCGGGCGCGACCTGCAATTCACCAGGAATCATGCGTCACCTCAGACGATCGGGTTGTGAACCGTGACGAGCTTCGTCCCATCCGGAAACGTCGCCTCGACCTGGATCTCGGGAATCATTTCCGGCACGCCCTCCATCACCTCGNNGGCGCCCTCCAGGAGCGCGGCGGTGAGGTAGGCCACGGCTTCCGGATAATTCAGTTTCAGGCCGCGTGCCTTGCGCCGCTCGGCGAGCAAACCGGCGGTGAAGATCAGCAGCTTGTCCTTTTCGCGTGGCGTCAGTTCCATTCAGGTCCTCCAGATCCTCGGCTCGGCTGCGGGTCGGCCGAGCACGCAAGGGCGCAGCAACGACCAGGCTCGCACCAGCGCCTGCTTGGCCTCCTCGCTCGAATCCCCGACGTAGCGCGCGACGAGCAATTCCGGCAGTCGCGTGACGGCAATCCCGCTGTCCGCGCGGCAGGCCGCGAGCACCTCATCCGGAATGTCCCCGGTCGCGAGCAGCGTCGCACAGACCGAGTGGCCCGCGAATCCGGCGGGCGAATCGAGCAACGCGCCGCCGGCCTCGATCAAGCCGCGCTCGAGCCAGATCAGCCGGCCCGCGCGCCGGACTTCCGTCGCCACGCGGCACGTGCCGCGCGTGAAACGCTCCCCCGCGCCCGAGCGCCCGAGACAAAGAATCTCCCAGCCCAGGTAGTGCGCATCCGGCGCCAGATCGACGCGTGTGTGCATGGCCGCCCGCGCACCGTCGAAGACTATGGTTTCCTGCGGCAGCCATTCGATACGGCCACGCACGTCGAACGTCAACCCCTGCTCGGCCCACGCGCCGGCAGACCGGTACCACTTGCCCGCGCCGGGCGTGGTCAGCAACGCGTGCGCGCCCGGCGCGACGCGCGCGGTGATGCGCAACTGGTCGCCGCCCGCGATGCCGCCCGGCGGATGCAGCACGATCGCATGGCAGACCGCGTCCCCCTCGGGATACAGGGGCTTCTGCACCTGCAGCGGACCCTCGTGGCGCCGCTGTGCCAGCACCGTGCGCGCGCCGCGCAGCTCGAAGCCGAGTTCGAGTTCCGCCTGCCAGGATGCGCACAGGGGTTCGGCCAATCGCATGATCAGGGGGCGCCAGCGGATCCGGGTCGAGTCCCATCATACCGCCAGTAATTCGCGGACACGGTCCTTTTCCATGTCCGCGCCGGCGCCACGGCGCACGATTTCGCCGCGCTCCATCACCAGATACTGGTCGGCGAGCGAACGCGCGAAATCGTAATACTGCTCGACCAGCAGGATCGCCATTTCGCCGCTCGCGGCAAGCGAGCGGATCGCCCGCTCGATGTCCTTGATGATGGACGGCTGAATGCCCTCCGTCGGTTCGTCCAGGATGAGCAGCGTCGGCCCCATGGCGAGCGCCCGGCCGATCGCCAGCTGCTGCTGCTGCCCGCCGGAAAGATCGCCGCCGCGCCGGCCGAGCATCTGCCGCAGCACCGGAAAGAGCTCGAACACGCGCTGGGGGATTGCGCTGCGGCGCGGTCGCGTCGCGAGGCCGATGCGCAGATTCTCCTCCACCGTGAGCCGGGGAAAGATCTCGCGACCCTGCGGCACGTAGCCGATGCCGGCGCGCACGCGCTGGTAGGGCAGCGTCCCCGTGAGATCGGCCGCGCCGAAGCGCATGTTGCCGCTGCGCGCGGGCACCAGGCCCATCAGGGAACGCAGCAGCGTCGTCTTGCCGACGCCATTGCGCCCGAGGAGCGCCGTGACCTTGCCGGCCGGCAGCTCGAACGACACATCGCGCAGGATGTGGCTGCCGCCGTAGAACTGGTTCAGGTTGGTGACCGTGAGCATCGCGTTCTCGTTGGGATGGGGATACGGGGCAAACCGCCGCGAGGTTTCGTCCGCATCCGGCTAGCGCCCGAGGTAGACCTCGATCACGCGCGGGTCGGCCTGCACCTGCTGCATCGGGCCTTCCGCCAGCACGCTGCCCTCGTGCAGCACGGTCACCTTGCGCGCGATCTTCGCCACGAAAGCCATGTCGTGCTCGACGACCACCAGCGAATGGCTGCCCGCGAGGGACAGGAACAGCTCCGCCGTGCGCTCGGTCTCGTCGTCGCTCATGCCCGCAACCGGCTCGTCCAGCAGCAGCAGCTTCGGCTCCTGCATGAGCAGCATGCCGATCTCCAGCCA
>DKBI01000104.1 GCA_002451175.1 Betaproteobacteria bacterium UBA6904 | reverse complement strand
TGCCCCATCGCGACGTCGACGGGCGCGCCGGCGAAGACCTTGGAGGCGACGTCGTAGAGCACGCCGTAGCGCATGTCGATCGCGTACTCGAGGCGCACGAGGCGCCCCGCCGTGCCCCAGCGATGCGACCCATATTCGAAGGCGCGCTCGCGGCCGACGCAGGAATTGGCGTAGTCCCCCGGCGGCGGCGTGGTCGGGCTGTCTTCGGTCGCGCCGCCCGAATCCGTGGCCACGTAGGGATACACGCAGGCCGTCGAGAAGGCGACGATGCGCGAAGCGCGGAAGGTCTCGGCCACCAGGAACGGCAACCCGGCGTTCATCGCCCAGGTCATCGACGCGTTGCCGGCCGCGCCGAACTTGAAGCCCGCCATGAAGACGACGTTCGGCGCCTTGGGCAGCCGCTCCAGCGCCGCGCGATCGAGCAGGTCGCAGGCGATGCACTCGACGCCCGCGGCCTCGAGACGCTCACGCAGCCCGGCTTCGCTGAACCGCGCCACGCCGATCACGCGCCGCTGCGGCGCCGCGCGCTTCGCCATGCGCGCCAGCGTCGGGCCCATCTTGCCGCCCACGCCGAGGACGAGGAGATCGCCGGGCGCGCGTTCCAGATCGGCGGCCAGCGCCGGCGACGGTGCCGTCATGAAGTCTTCGAGCGCCGCGACGTCGGCGAAGCGCTCGGGCAGGGGCATGTTAACCATCCGGTGAATTATAATCGGGCCCCATGAAAGCGCCCCGCATCCTCACCACCGTCGTCGGCTCCTACCCCGTCCCCGAGTGGCTCGCCGCCGCGCCCTCCGAACAGGCGCTCGTGGACGCCACGCGCGTCGTGATCGCCACCCAGGAGCAGGCCGGGATCGACGTGGTGTGCGATGGGGAACTGTACCGCTTCGACCTGAACCACCCCGAGACCAACGGCATGATCGAGTACTTCACGCGGCCGATGCACGGCATCCGCGGCGAGATCGGCTTCTCGGAGTGGCTGGACTATGCCAAGGCCTCGGGCATGCGCTTTCGCACACGGCCGCCCGGCGTGGTGGTAGGCCGCGTGGGCGCCGGCGCGCTCAACCTGCCCATCCCCTGCGCGCGCGCGAGGGCGCTGGCGACGCGGCCGTTCAAGTTCACGGTGACGGGGCCGCACATGCTGGCGAAGACCCTGCACGACCGGCATTACCCCAGCCCCGCGAAGCTCGCCAACGCGCTCGCCGACGTGCTCGCGGACCAGGTGCGCCACCTCGACGCCGACGTCGTGCAGCTCGACGAGGCGAACCTGCCGGGCCATCCGGACGAATGGAAATGGGCTGCGGCCGCCATCAATCGCGTGCTGAAGGCCGTGCCCAGGACGGCGAAATCGGCGGTGCACCTGTGCTTCGGCAACTACGGCGGGCAGTCGATCCAGAAAGGCACCTGGGCGAAGCTCATCGACTACCTGAACGCGCTCGACGTGGACCACGTCGTCATGGAATGCGCGCACCGTCCGCTCGAGGAGCTCGCGGTCTTCAGGGACCTGCGCCGTGACATCGGCTTCGGCCTGGGCGTGGTGGACATCAAGCGCACGGAGATCGAATCCGCCGAGACGATCGCGCGCGGGATCGAGCGGGCCGAGAAGGTGCTCGGCCGGGGCCGCGTGCGGTACGTGCACCCGGATTGCGGCTTCTGGATGCTGAAGCGCAACATCGCCGACGGCAAGATCCGCGCCCTGGTCAAGGGCCGCGACCTGTACGAGGGCAGGCGCTAGCCTCGCGGCGGGCGTCGCCGCCGCCGAAACCACCGGCCGGGGCCGGCCTGCAGCGGCATCCGCAGGTCGAAAGGCGCCTAGGCGCGCCGATGGTCGCCGACGCGCACGATCTTCATCGTGTTGGTGCCGCCCGCCTTGCCGATCGGCTCGCCGATGGTGAGCACGATCAGATCACCGTCCTTCACAACGCCGCTGCTGACCAGCACGTTCTCCGCTTCCCGCAACAGCTCCTCGCGGTCGTGGCCCACGTACTTGACCATCAGCGGATAGACGTCGCGGAACAGCGAGCACCGGTAGCGCGTCCAGGTCTGCGAAGTGAGTGCATAGATCGGCACGCCGCAGTTGAGCCGGCTCATCCACAACGCGGTCGAGCCCGATTCCGTCAGCGTGGCGATCGCCTTCGCCTTCATGTGAAACGCGGTGAACAGCGCCGCCATGGCGATCGACTGGTCGACGCGCGTGAAGACGCGGTTGAGGAATTCCTGCTCCAGCGTGAGCGGCTGCGTCTGCTCGGCNNAGCATCACCGCGTCGGTCCCGTCGAGCACCGCATTCGCCACGTCCGAGACCTCGGCGCGCGTCGGAATCGGGCTGGAGATCATGGACTCCATCATCTGCGTCGCGGTGATGGTCAGCTTGTTCGCCTCGCGCGCGAGGCGGATCATCTTCTTCTGCAGCGCGGGCACCGACGCGTCGCCGACCTCCACCGCCAGATCGCCGCGCGCCACCATGATGCCGTCGCAGGCGTTCATGATGTCGCGCAGCGCGTCCGGCGCCACCGCCTCCGCGCGCTCGATCTTGGCGATGAGGAATGCCTTGCCGCCGGCCGCCCGCATCAGTTCGCGCGCCATGTACATGTCGGCGCCGGATTTCGGGAAGGACACGGCGAGATAGTCGGTCTGCACCTTGGCCGCGGTGCGGATGTCCTCGATGTCCTTCGGCGTGAGGGCCGCCGCCGACAGCCCGCCGCCCTGCCGGTTGATGCCCTTGTTGTTCGACAGCACGCCGCCGTGCCGCACCGTCGTGTGCACCTCGCTGCCGCGGACGTCCGTGACGTCGAGCACGATCTTGCCGTCGTCGAGCAGCAGCACCGAGCCCGCGCTCACGTCGCGCGGCAGCTCCTTGTAGTCGAGGCCGGCGCGCGTTTCGTCGCCCAGCTCGCAGGCCGCATCGAGCACGAACGCCTGCCCCTTGGCGAGCGTCACCTTGCCGTCGCGGAAGCGGCCGACGCGGATCTTCGGGCCCTGCAGGTCGCACATGATGGCGACCGTGCGCCCGGTGCGTCGGGAAATTTCCTTGATCAGCTCGGCGCGCGCGAGGTGATCCTCCGCGGTGCCGTGGGAAAAATTGAGGCGCACGACGTCCACGCCCGCGCGCACCATGCGTTCGAGGACTGCGGGATCGGATGAGGCGGGACCTAAGGTTGCGACGATCTTCGTGCTGCGCAGCATGCGGCCAAGTGTAGCATCGCCGCCTGCGCCGGCCGCGCGCCGCGGAGCCGTTGCGGCCGCCGCATGCGCCGCTTCCCGAACGCTAGAAGAGCAATTCCATGACCTCGGCAACGACGAACAGCACCGAGAACACGGCGGTCAGGGTGCGGCCGATCAGGTAGACCTCGCGCTTCACGCCGGAGTCGATGAAACACGCGGATGCGGCTGCGAGAAAGAAGAACAACGACCTGAGCGCCTTCATGACCGGTCTCCAAGACCCAGTGCGGGAACGCATGATGCGCCGCCGACCTGTCGGCAGCCTGTCAGTGGCGACTTGGCGCGTCGCGGGTGCGCGGCGGCGGCTGATGGTGCCCGGTCAGCGAAAATTCGCGGACTGCGCGCCTTGACCGATAGAATGCGGGCACGCCATGGGAACCCCTGAGATGCCATTGCCGCCGAGTCGGAACAGGAGACGGGAGGAGCGCGTCGCGAGCGAGCTGCCGATGGATCTTGGCGCCGCGCCCGCCGTCACCCGCAACATCAGCCCCTCGGGGATGTACTTCGAGTCCGACACGCCCTATGTGGTCGGGAGCGAGGTGCACTTCTCCGTGGACCTCGACACGCCGGAGGGCAAGCGGGTGCTGCGTTGCTGCGGCGAGATCACGCGGATCAAGCCTCAAGGCGGCAGGATGGGGATGGCGGTCAGGATTCTCGAATCGACGGTTGAAATTCCGGCTTGACGCGGGCCGGCGGCTGGGCAGCCGAGCGGTCTTCGTCCAGCCGCGACTGGACGGGACCCGATTCGTCGAACATGTGGCGCGGCGCGGTCGATTCCCGGCTGCACCGGAAACACAGCACGCCGCCCCAGATGGCAAACACTACGCAGACCGCCTGGATGAACGCAATCAGTTCTTCCGCCATGGCGCCTCCTGCCGTTGGGCTCGCAAACCGGATCGATTCGCCCCTGCGCCGCGAGAAACAGTCGCCGGCACAGGTGTTGGCGCCTCGCAATCCCTCGCGTTGCAGGCTACGCAAGCGCTCCGCGCCGCGCATCCCCCAATCGTGGGACGCCGGGCGATCGCCCGCTTTGCGGAAACCGCGGGAACGCGTCCGCGCGGCTAGGCGCGCAGCAGACCCGTAATCGCTCGAAGCAGCGCGTCGGCGGTCACCGGCTTGTGCAGGATGGGCAAGCCGCTCGCTTCGGCCTGCCGAAGCCGCTCGGGCGCGGTGTCGCCGGAGACGAGCAGCGCGGGAACCACGCCGATCCGCTGGCGCAGCGCCGCAATGGTAGCGATGCCGTCTTCGCCCGCCCGGAGGCGGAAATCCGCCAGGATGAGATCGATTGCAGGGGTGTGCGCGTCCAGCAGGCCAAGCGCCTCGGCGAGTCCGCCGCAGACGAGGACGCGACAGCCCCACGCTTCCAGGAACCGGCGCATGCCGATTCGCACCTCGGGCTCGTCGTCGATGACCAGAATCGTCCGGCCGCGCAACCGGCCGGAAACGTCTGCGGGGGCCGCCTCGCCGCCAACCTGCGCGGCACCTGCGGACAGGGGAAGCTGGAAGGCGAACGTCGAGCCCCTGCCGACTGCGGATATCAGCTCGATGTCGGTTCCCAGCAGCCGCCCGACGCGCTGCACGATGGCCAGTCCGAGGCCTAGCCCCATCGCCCGGTCGCGTTCCGTATTGCCGAGCTGGTAGAACTCCTCGAAGACGCGCTCGCGCTCCTCCGGCGGAATTCCTGCACCGGTGTCTTCGACCGACACCCGCAGGCCCTCGCCGTCGATCCGCACGTCGACCAGGACGTGACCGCCGGCCGTGTACTTGATCGCGTTGTCGATCAGGTTGCGCAGCATCCGCTCCACCAGCACCGGATCCGAGTGGGCAATGGCGTCGCAGCAGACGACACGCAGCTCCAGTCCCTTGGCCGCGGCATCCGGTCGATACTCCGTTGCCACTCGCTCGACCAGCGCTCGCACGTCCACCGGCTGCAGCACCGGGGTGATCGCGCGCGCGTCCAGCTTCGAGATGTCCAGCAACGCATCGACGAGCGAAGACAGCGAGCGGAGCGCATTCGCGATGTGCCCGGCGATGTCGCGCAACTCGTGCGTGGTCGCCTGCAGCGAAAGCGTCGCGCTGAACAGCGACAGCGCGTGCAGCGGCTGCCGCAGATCGTGGCTCGCGGCCGCCAGAAAGCGGGACTTGGCGTGGTTTGCCTGCTCCGCGCTGTCGCGCGCCAGCGCCACCTCCTGCCGCTCGCGGTCGAGCTGCTCGACCAATTGGTCGCGCTGGTGTCGAATGAAGAACGACTCGCGCACCAGCTTCTCGATCTCCTTGGCGAACACCGAGATCATCAGCGCGAACACGGCGAACAGAATCGCCAGGACGACGCCTTCCTTGGTGCCCGATCCCAGCCAGGCGATGCCCATGGCGAGCAGCATCGGCCCGGCAAAGTAGTAGAAGGCGCGCGCGTAAGCGCCATGGGTGGAGAGCCCGCCGGCGCAGAACCCCAGAAACGTCACGCTCAGCGCCGCATCGGCGACCGGCGGCAGCGCCTCGAAGAACAGAGGCATCGCCGACCCCCGCGCGCAGCCCACGAAGAACGCGATGCGCACCAGGGTCGAGAGCGCGCGCCCGGCGTCCTCGGGCGGGGAAGCCAGCGTCCGTCGCGCATAGATCATGCGCACGGCCTCGCTGGTGAAGACGAGCCCCGCCCAGGCCAGCACCGTCCACACAGGCACATGCTCCCAGACGATGTAGCAGATGAAGCTGACGACAATGAGGTTGACGACGGGCGCCCTGGACATCACCCGGCAGAGCAACATCACCTGCTCGCGCCGCAACCCCTCTGCCAGAGCAGGCGCGATGTCAGCCAAGGTCGAGCCCGCGCCGCGCGGCGATATAGACGAGCTCGGTCCGGTTGGCCGCATTGAGCGCGCGCATGGTGGCCGCGAGGTGCGATTTCACCGTTTCCGCGGACACACCGATGTCCCGCGCAACCCGCTTGTTGGATTTGCCTTGGACCACGAGCCGCAGCACCTCCGTCTGGCGCGCCGTGAGCTCGGGGAGGCAGTCGCTTCGACGATACGTCGAGACGAGCAAGGCATCGTCCGGCAGATACACCCTGAGGCCGAGCACCTGCCGCAACGCATCCACCAGCCGGTCGGGCGTCAGGGATTTGGGAATGAAGCCCATCGCGCCGCGATCGATCGCCTCGCGCACCATGGCCGAGTCATATTCCCCGGAAATCACGACGACGGGCACATCGGGCAGCGCATTCCGCAGCATCCCCAGGGCCGCGAGTCCTTCCGTCCCAGGCATCTTGAGGTCCAGCAGAATCAGTTGAAAGGTGCCGGCACTCGCCTTCTGCAAGGCGGCGCCGATATCCCCCGTCTCGTCGACGATCAGGGCGGCGTCGATCGTCTGCAATAGCATCCGCAGCCCCTGACGAAACAGGGGGTGATCGTCGACGATGAGCAGATTCACGGTTTCGGCGACTCGACCGGGGGCATGCGGGCGCAAAGCATACCTCCGCTGACTCCCGGCCCGAAGCCCTCACCCATTTGGGGGGGCATCGATGGGGTCAGACCCCAATCAGGCCGGCGATGGACAACGCCGATTCCTGGCCCGACAATGAATTCCAGGCGGTCGCCGACCCCCCCATGGAGGCAGACGGGAACATGAACTTCCAAGATGCGGTAAAGGTGTGCCTGACGCAGAAGTACGTCGCGTTCGAAGGTCGCGCAAGGCGACCCGAATTCTGGTGGTTCTTCCTCTTTCAGCTGATCGTGATGATCGCCGCCAGCGCCATTCACACCATTGTCTACTACGTTGCCATGCTGGCGCTGCTGCTTCCGGCCGTCGGCGTCGGCATGCGGCGCCTGCATGACACCGGCAAGAGCGGGTGGTGGATGCTGCTCGGCCTGATTCCCTTGGTGGGCCTGGTGCTGCTGTACTTCTTGGCGCAACCCGGCAATGAGGGGGCCAACGCGTACGGGGATGCCCCGAAGGCGGAGGCTTAAGCGCGCTGGGGGGCGTTCGGAGCACTCGGGGAACCACGCCTTCATCACGCTGACCGGCATTGCCGCGTTTCTGATCGGCGCGCTGCTCGCCGGCATCGCGCTGCTGGTCGCGGTTGTCCAGGGGGTGGCCGGGTGGCGCAACGCTGCGCTCATACGATTTTTGCCCCCCGCACTGGGCGCGACCGCGGCGGCGTTTCTCGCGGGAACCTGGCTCGTGCTTGCCTCGGAGTTCCGCTGGGTCCAGGGCGAGTTGCTCGACAATCTTTCGCCGTTCGTCTTCGTCGCCGCCGTCTGGTGGATGTTTCGCAACCGCATGGGATCGGCGCGAAACCGACGGGAAGGGAGCGCGGACGCGCAGCCTCGCTGAGAACGCCCGACGCGTCAGATCGCGGATCGGGCGATCCGCTCGGTAGACTGATCTGCGCAGCGGCGAGNNTTGACGAAGCCGGACTCGTCGCTGGCGAGGAACACGGCGGCATTGGCGATGTCATCCGGTAGGCCGGCCCGCGGAATGGTCTGCAACAAGGCGAGGCGTGCCTTGACCTTCTCGACCGAAGCTTCGGCCGCCGCGGGATCCAGCCCCATCGCCTTGCCGAATATCCCGGTCGCGATGCCGCCCGGCGAAATCGAATTGACGCGGATGTTGTCCTCGCCAAGCTCCATCGCCGCGCAGCGGCTGAGATGAATCAGGGCGGCCTTCGCCGTGCCGTAGCCGATCGACGAGGAATAGCCCGCGCGGTGGCCGGCAACGGATCCGATGTTGATGATGCTGCCGCGCTTCCGCGCGCGCATGCCCGCACTGACGTGTTTCATGTGCGCGAGCGCGCCCCGGACGTGCACGGCCATCAAGGCGTCGAAACGCTCCAGCGGCACGGCTTCCAGGCGCGAGCCCGCCATCACGCCGCCGGCATTGTTGACCAGGACGTCGACGCGCCCACGCGCATCGAGGGCCGCACGAATCGTCCGCGCGGCATCGGCCTCCAGGGCAACGTCCGCCTCCACGAAGGCTGCGCCCGTCGCCTTGCTCACCTCGGCGCCAAGCGCTGCGCGTCGCCCGCTGAAGACGACGAATGCGCCCTCCTCGACGTAACGCTCGACGATTCGCCGCCCGATGCCGCTCGTGCCGCCCGTGACGACGGCCACCTTGTCTTTCAGTCTCATGTCGCGCCGCTCCTCCCCGTTGTCTGCTGTGCCGCCGGGTCAGAGCCCGTGGACACGGCAGTCTAAGCCCGAAACGCCGCGTTGCGGCGCAGCGCGCACGCACCGTTCGTCGGGATGTTGTAGCCTTGGCGATGGGTCGAGGCGAGCGCAATCTACAGGTGCAACAATCGAATTTCAGCGCGTGAACCTGACCGACCTGCGCCCCGCGACCGCCAGCCCCCTGTTGCCGAAGAGGCCATGCGGCTCGTCCGGATTCGATGGGGAACCCGATGCGCGACGCTTCGCCGCCGCTGCGGACTCCGAAGCCGCGCTGTTTCTCGCCGCCGACGAAGAACTGACCGTCGTGCTGCCCTCGCTCGCGCTGGGTGGCGCCGAGCGCATCGTGCTCGACTGGGTCCGGCGGTTGCGCGCTCGCCACGCCGTCCATCTCTTCCTGCTTCGCGCGGCGGCGCAGGAATACGCCGTGCCCTCGCATCTTCGGCTCACGCGCTGCGCCGCGCCGCCCGAAGCGGGCCTGCACGAACTGGGGCACCGCCTGGCGCGCGCCACCAATCGCCTGGTCCTCTGCCACCTGCTCACGGGCGCGCAGCGGTCGATTCTGCGCGCCGCTGGCGCGCTCCCGGTACCGGTGCTGCACAACCTGCGCGCGGGCTGGATCGACACGGTCGACGAATTGCTCGCCGAACCCCAAGTGATCGTGGTCGCGGAGGCCGTCGAGAGGGAACTGCGCGCGATGCGTTACCGAGGGGCCGTGACGGTGATCCGGCATCTGCCGTCCGTCGCCAGCTTGCCCCCGGGGCTGCGCGAGCAGTGGAGGCGGCGCTGGGGCTTGCCGCGGGATGCCGTGGTGATCGGCATGATCGGCGCCGTCAAGCCGCAGAAGGCCTATCCGCGCGCGCTGCGCATATTCCGCCAGTTCCTGGCCCGGCACGCCAATGCGTACCTCGTTATTCTCGGCGGCCCGTCGGGCCGCGACGGGCCACTGGCCTGGAACGCGTTGCTCGCGCAGCGCGCCCGCCTCGGGCTGACGGACCGTGTCGTCCTCGCCGGGTTCGTTCCCGACGCCATCCAGTGCCTGCCCGCAATCGACGTGCTGCTCAACACGAGCCGGCACGAAGGGCTGAGCATGGCAACGCTCGAGGCCCTGCAGGCCGGCGTGCCGGTCGTGGGCTCGGAGGTCGGCGGGCAGGGAGAGGTTGGCGACGCGAAGCTCGTCCTCCTGCCGATCGAGAGCGAGGACTCGCGCTGGTCGCACGCGATCGGCGCGGCCCTCGCGATGGAACGCTCGACCGCCGCCTGGGCCGGGTTTCCGGCGTACCGTCTTTGGACGCTGGCGCACCTGGCTGCGCCGTACCGGCCTCGCGCGCACGTCGTGTTCGTCACCGCGAATCTGAATGCAGGCGGCGCGCAGCGCTCGCTGGTGAACCTCGCGTGCGCGCTTCGCGGCCGCTTGCAGTTCACGATTGCGGTGACCGGCCGCTCGACGTCGGGGGCGTTTTGCGAGCGCCTGCGCGCCGCGGGCATCGACGTCGTGCGCAGCGCGCCGGGCGCCGATGCGTTCGATCACGCCGAAGGCCTGCTGCGGCTATGCCGCGAGCGCGCCTGCGGCACCGTCGTGTTCTGGAACGTGGACGCGAAGATCAAGTTGCTGCTGGCGAAGTTCACGCTGCCGTGGCGAGCCGTCCGGCGGATCGACGTCAGTCCCGGCGCCTACGCTTTCCAGGAAATGCAGCAGACGGAGCAATTCCAGCAGCGGATCGCTTTCTCCGGCGCCGCGTATTACGCGAGCCTCGCGAAACTCGTGCACAAGTACCGGGCAAATCGATCCGGCGTGGCGGATTGCGCCGTGCAGGTCATTCGCAACGGCGTCGCCCGGCCAGCGCAGCGCAAGACCGACTATCGCTGCGGGACGCGGCCGAGGGTCGTCGTCAGCGGGCGCATCGCACCGAGCAAGTTCCTGCTGGAAATCATCTCGGCGCTCGTCCTCCTGCGGCCGCAATTCCCCGATGCCGAATTGCACGTCTACGGGCCGATCGAACCGCGCCACCGCGCGTACGGCGAAGCGGTGCTCTCGCAGGCGCAGGCGGCCGCTCCCGGACAGGTGTTCTTCCATGGCGCCAGCGCGGACGCGCCGGAAGCGCTGCACGCCTTCGATGCGGCGGTGGTCCTCGGCGAGCACCAGGGCTGCCCGAACGCCTGCCTCGAGGCGCTGGCGGCCGGCGTCCCCCTGATCGCCAACGACAGCGGCGGCACGCGCGAAGCGGTCGTACCTGGTCGCACCGGTTGGCTGCTAGAGTCCACGCAGCCCGCGGAGATCGCAGAGGCCCTGCGCATCGTGCTGACCCGGCGCGATCTGGCGCAGGCCCATGCGCGCGTTGGGCAGCGGCATGTGGACAGGAAGTTCTCGCTGGAAGCGATGGCGCAGAATTATCTGAAATTGTTCGCCTACGTCGGAAGGGGGTGATGCGGTGAAATTGCTCGTTCAGGTGGATCCTCGACGCGATCGGGAGGGCTCGCTCACGTTGTACGACGACGGGAACCGGGTCGCGCTCGGCCCGGTCCCGGTCTGCGCCACGGCCGATGCGGCGCTTGCGCGGCGAATGCAGAACGCATCGTGTGATCCGATGCGGCCCGGCGGCCACGCGCCGTTCGGCACCTATCGCCTTGCAAGGGTCGATGCGTTGGACGCCAGCGAGCGCAGCGAGCGGGGTCCATACGCGCTCGCCTTCGAGCCGGTGGCCGGCGACGCGCTGCACGCGGAGAGCTTCGGTCGGCTCCTGCTCGACCTGCACGGGGGCGCGCGCGGCAGCGACGGGCGCCTCCGCGCCACCGGCGGCAGCCTGCGTGTGGAGGACAACGTCGTCGAGGAATTGGCGCGGCGGCTGAGCGGTCAGCTGGACCGTTGCGAACTGCTGGTGCAGGCGGTGAAGGAAAGCTGGTGGTCGCGCTTTTTCCGGGGGCGCCGCGCATTGAGCGACGATCGGGAAACCTCCTGGCGTTCGCATGACTCCGATTCGTCGGAGCCCGCGTATTCCGGTCATGGCGGCCAATTCGCCGGGGCGGGCGCCTCAGGGTCATGGGATTCGGCAGCACCGGCCATCGCGGCGGCGGCGACGGGTGCCGCGGTCGTCGCAGCCGTGGCAGCGGCGAGCGAGCCTTCTGCCAGCGACGCGGCGGCGGCCGAGGTTGGCGCCACCGACACTGCGACGCACGCCGAGGCCGATTCGGCGGATGGCACAGCGGCCGATTCGGGCGACTCGTCAACGGCCGCCACGACCAGCTATTGACCGCCGCCTGCGAATCATCGCACCCAGCGCCGTGACAAGCCAGGTGCCTGCATGAGCCACGATGGCCGTTCAGAGGCCCGCGGGCCTGACAGGCGAGCCCGCACTCATCAACGCCAGCGATGCGGGCCGGACACCGATCCCACGTTTGGGGGATGCGCTCCCGCATCGAGCCTTAGTAGAGTTCGCGTCCACATGAGGGCCGAAGGGCGCTCATGCCTCCTCCTCTCCAGCCTAGCGTCGGAGAGTTCAGGCCGTGGAGCGATCCACGGCCTTTTTCTTTTCCGCCGCCGTTGGCGCCCGCTGCCGGGGCTAATCGATCACCCGGTCGGCACGCTGGAGAACCGATCGCGGGCTCGCTCTAGAGTTCCAATACGGTATCGAGGCCGCGGTGCAAGCCGACGAGTCCCGACACCCTGCGGACCGCGAGCAACGCACCATCGACGTAAGGACGCGCGCTGCCTCCAGAGTCGTGCCGGATCGTGAGGCGCTGGTCCGGCATACCGAAGATCACTTCCGCGCTGATGACGAACCCGGGCAACCGGAGCGAATGAACCTGCGTGCCGGACAGCGTGGCGCCACGCGCCTCGCGCGGCCCGACCGTGCGGTCCAGGGCAATCGTCGGCTGGGGATGCCGGACCTGGCCCAGGCGCGCCGCGAGCTCGCGTGCCGTGCCGCTGGGCGCATCGACCTTGTCGTCGTGCGCATAGTCGACGATCTCCCATTGCGGGATCCATCGCGCCGCCGTCTCGGCGAACTTTTGCAGCAGCACGACGGTGAGGGCGAAATTGCCGCAGGCGAGGACGCCGCGCCGCCGTTGGCGCGCCAGGACATCGATTTCCGCGAGATCGTCCTCAGTCAGCCCGGAGGTGCCGATGACGACATGCGCGTCGCGCTGCAGCGCGGCNNAAAGTGCGCCCCGCGTGCTTTCGCGACACGGCAGCGACCAGCAACAGGTCGGCATTCCTCCCGACGGCCCGTGCGAGCTCCGATCCGGCCCAGCCCGTGGCCCCCGCCAAGCACACCCTGATCATCTGAGCACTCCTGCGGACCATCATGGGGCGAGGCGCCTCACTCGTCAAACAGGAACGTCGACTCCTGATAGTAGCGGACGGATTTCGAGGCGACGTGGCGCTTCAGCCAGTCCGCCAGCCAGAGGTTCTTTTCGGCAAGGCTTCGCGCGTCGCCGAGCGCGGCCAGCGGCAGGTTGACGCGCAGCGCGCGCCGCGGAATCAGGTGTCGCGTGATGCCGGCGGGCAGGCAGGCGCCCACGCGCGCCACGTCGACGATCTCCGCCGGCGCGAAGCGCGGAAACACGACGAGCCCGGCCACCTCGTCGTGAAGGGGCAGCAGCGAGGGCAGGTGGTCGACGTTGGCGCGGAAGATCCGCCCCTGCATCTTGTAGCGGTCGACGATCTCGTTGAGGCAACGGGTGCGCTCGTGCAGGTCACCCGCGGCGTGCAGCGTCCAGACTTCACCGTCCACGTGCTCGACGAACGCGAGTATTTCCCGGCGGGACAGCTGGGCGCGCGCGTGGACGCCTTCCGCCTGCTCGATGCCGACCCCGCGCACCGCGCGAAGCATGGCCTTGAAGGACCCCGCATCGATCCCCTTCACCAGGTGATGCCAGGTCTCCAGCACCAATTCGGCGTCCTCGTAATCGACCACCTGCACGGCGACGTGGGCGATGCCGAGCGCCTTCACCGCTGTCACGCGGTTGGCGCCATCGAGCACCACGTAGCGCGGCTCGCCGTGGATCGGCGCCACGATGGGCGGATTCTTCAACATGCCGTCGGTCCGCAGCCGCTGCACCAGCGGCTCGCTGCGCTGCGCGTCGTGCTGCTCGTGCAGCAGCAGCTCGGCGACCGCCACGACGCGGAGATCGGGAATTTCGGGTTGGCGTTGCGGCGTGACCATGCGAGCTCTCGTGTAGGGGCAATGCAGCCGGCGCGCATTCCGCGCCCAAGCTGCCCGTCAGGGACTCTACGCCGCGAGCGCGCTTCCGAGCAAGGCACGCCGCGACGATCGGGGAACCGCTAACATGCCGCCTCGTCACAACTCGGGGGCATCGCATGCCAGGACTCAAGCGCCGCGCAATCGGCATTCTTCTCGCCTGCCTGTCGGCGACCGCTTTCGCGCAGACCCCGGTCGAAGTGACCCGACCGCCCTTCGACGCCGAGCTGGCCCGCTCCGTGGGCGCGGACGAGCTGGGCATGAAGAGCTACGTCCTGGTCGTCCTCAAGACCGGGCCGAACAAGGTGCCGGCCGGCGCGGAGCGCGACGCCATGTTCAAGGGCCACTTCGCGAACATCCACCGCCTCGCGGCCGAGAAGAAACTCGTGCTGGCGGGTCCGTTCGACGGCGTGGACGGTTGGCGCGGCCTGTTCATCCTCGCGATGGCGGACATCGAGGAGGCAAAGCGCGTCGTGGCCACCGATCCGGTGATCATCCAGGGCGAGATGACGGCGGAGTATCACCGGTACTACGGCTCGGCTGCCCTGATGCTGGTCAACGAACTGCACGAGCGGATCGCGCAGAAACGTTTCTGACGTCCCNNGCGATCAGCGCGCCGAGTACGTTGATGCCTGCGGCAATCCACACCACCGAGGCATAGCTGCCCGTGCGGTCGAACAGCGCGCCGGCGAGCACCGGCAGGCTGATGGCCGCCACGCACCACGCGATGTAGAGCCGGCTCGCGATGAAGCCGAACTGATTCCTGTGCCAGTACTGCGCGATGGCTCCGGCGACGAGCCCGGAGACGATGCCGTACCCTGCGCCGATCAGGCCGAGGGCGAGCGCGGCGACGGCCGGGGTCGGGATCGCCATCAACAGGATGCCGCCCGCGAGAGAGCANNGCGGCGCCCACCGCGCCCGTGATGAACGTCGTCGCGCCCACCGCCAGCGCAGCGCCGCCACCGTAGGCCTGGACGATGGCGGCGGCCTGGCTCAACACCGTGAGGCCCGCGGCCGCCGCAAGAAAGAACACCGCCACCAGCAGGTAGAACGTCTGGTCGAGCCCGCCTCCGGCGCCCTCGGCCGAGGACGCGTCGAGCATGCGGATCTCGGCGGCCCGCAACAGGACAGCTGCCACGGCACACGCGGCGAGCACGACGACCGCGAGACCCGCGAGCGCAGAGCGCACGCCGAATGCCTGGATCGACCAGCCCAGGAGCGGCGCCCCCAGCATGGCGCCCAAGGGATAGAGGCTGACCACGTAACCGTTGGCGAGTCCGCGCGAATTCGTGACCGTCTGGTTCACCGCCTGCTGCCCGACGATGAACAGCACGCCCGCGCCCGGCCCGAACAGCACGCCGTAGCCGAGCGCGAACTGCAGGAACGTCGACGCCGAAGCGGAAAGCCACAATCCCGCCGCGCTGGACAGACCGCAGGCTATCGCGAGCAGGTTCGGCGACAGCCGCCGGTAAAGCTGCGGCGCGAAGTTCATGCCGATCGTGAGCGTCACGGTGGC
>DKBI01000217.1:232-3200 GCA_002451175.1 Betaproteobacteria bacterium UBA6904 | reverse complement strand
TCGCGCAGCACCTGCGGGTTGGTGAGCACGAAATTCGAGGGCGCGAGGGCGTCGACGTACTGGCGCGTGAAGAACGCGACCTTCTTCTGCGACTCCTCCGGCAGGCCGTCGACGCTCGCCACCGCATGCTGGATGTGGCGCGAGGCGATGAGGTAGGACTGCTTGATGAAGTCGAACAGGAAGTTGCTGTCCCAGTCGGCGTCCTTGAAGCGCGCGTCGCTCTTCGCGGGCTGCGCGACCGGCGTCGAATCGAGGCCGAACGCCTTCATCCAGCTCGACTGCCAGAGCTGCATGTAGTCGAGCATCATGTTGGTCGACGTGCTCGCCAGCGCGAACGGATTCGACAGCGCGCGCGAGTACAGGTCCATGTAGGCCTTGGCGATGCCCAGCTCGTCGCTGACGGCGGCCGACACGCTGTTGGCCACGTGGCGCTGCGCGAATTCGCCGAGAATGCGCGCCGAGCGTTCGGCGACTTCACGGCAGACTTTCTGCAGTTCCTCGGTGTTCACGGCGGGGGTGGCGGGTTTGGCGGCTTCCATGACGGTTCTCCGGTTCAGGCGGCGGCGTATCGCATGACGCCGTCGGCGCCGGGTTCGCGGCGCACGCGCCCGGCGGCATGCAGGTAATGCAGGTGGGCGATGGCCTCGCCCATGGCGAAAAAGATCTGGTTGGCCTCGAGCTTGCGGCGGAACAGCACGTCGAGCACGTCGGCGGCGCTGCGCGGGGCGGCGGCGCACGCCGCCTGCAGCGCGTCCAGGCGCACGGCGTGGTGCGACTCGAGCGCGGCGACGCGCGCATGCGCGCCGCGGAACGGCACGCCGTGCGACGGCAGGACGAGCACGTCCGCGTCGAGCTCGCGGTAGCCGCCGATGGACTGCAGAAACAGGCCGAGCGGATTTGCGCCCGGATCGATCGGCCGCACGGCGACGTTGGTGGAGATCTTCGGCAGCAGCATGTCGCCCGAAATGAGCACGTTCAGCGCGCGGCAGTGAAGCGACGCGTGCTCGGGCGCGTGGCCGTAGCCGACGATCACTTCCCATTCGTGCGCACCGATCGCCAGCCGCTGGCCGTGGAGCAGCCGGCGGTGCTCGGCGGGACAATCGGGCACGAGCTTGCGATACAGGTCGCCTCGCTGGCGCAGCTGCGCAACGCCCTGCTCGCCCAGCCCGTTGGCGCGGAACAGCGCCGCCGAGGCCTCCGCCGAGAAGCTCGCCGCACCATGCAGCACCGCATGCGCGGTGAGGAATTCGGCGCGCGTCATCCACAGCGGTGCGCCGAACCGGGCGCACAGCCACGCCGCGTTGCCGACGTGATCCGGGTGATAGTGCGTGACGATCACGCGGTGCACCGGCCGGCCGGCGAGCCGGCCCTCGATCACGCGCTCCCAGAGCGCCCGGGTCGCTGAATTGCCGAGGCCCGAATCGACGATGGTCCAGCCGTCGCCGTCCTCCAGCAGCCACAGGTTGATGTGGTCGAGATCGAACGGCAGCGGCATGCGCAGCCACCAAAGGCCCGGCAGCACGGCGGCCGCGGCCCCCGGCTCGGGGACGGTCTCGAAGGGATACTGAATCGGCGGACGGTCGGCCATGGGCTAGAATTGCCTGCAGTCGATGGTGCCGCGCGGACTGCGTACAGGGCGGCATTGTAGAGGTTTTTCCGCGTTGCAGCATTGGCGGCAAGGCATTTCCCCGCGCTCATCACACCGGCCGTGACCCCTTCCAACCGCGACGCCGACAGCGACAAGGATCGCGCCGAGTACTCGATCAGCGAGCTCGCGCGCGAGTACGACGTCACGCCGCGCACCATCCGCTTCTACGAGGACCAGGGTCTGCTCGCGCCGCGCCGCGAGGGCCAGCGGCGCGTCTACTCGGGGCGCGACCGCACGCGCCTGAAGCTGACGCTGCGCGGCAAGCGCCTCGGCCTGACGCTGTCCGAGATCAAGGAACTGGTCGAGATGTACGAGCCCGGGCGCGACGAGCGGCCGCAGCTCGAGCGTTTCCTCGCCGTGCTCACGCAGCACAAGCGCGTCCTCGAGCAGCAGCGCACCGATCTCGAGGCGCAGCTCGCCGAGATCGCCACCTTCGAGAAACGCCTCCGGCAGCAGCTCGGCGGCCGGAAGCGTGCCTGATTGACGTTTACGTAAACGTCAAGTAGGGTAGCCCGCCGATGAACGCCCCCGCCGTCAGCCCCGTCGACCGGTTCGAACCGCAGGATCCGCACTTCGCGGCGCGCGTGCGGGCGAGCTTCGGCCGCCAGCGCGCCATGCAGCTCATCGGCGCGGCGCTCGTCACGGTCGAGCCCGGGTTCTGCGAAATCCACCTGCCCTGGCGCGAGGACCTCACCCAGCAGAAGGGCTACGTGCACGGCGGGATCATCGGCATGATCGCCGACTCGGCCTGCGGCTACGCCGCCTATTCGCTCATGCCGGCGAGCGCGTCGCTGGTCACGGTGGAATACAAGATCAACATCATGGCGCCCGCGCGCCGGGGGCTGCTCGTCGCGCGCGGCGAGGTCGTCAAGCCCGGCCGCACGCTGAGCATCACGAGCGGCGAGGTGTTCCTGCGGCACGAGGAACGCAGCGTGCTCGTCGCCGCCATGCAGCAGACGCTGATGATGCTGCCCGACACCCCCGACACCCCGGAGTGACGCCGATGGAACTGCCGATCCTGCGCTTCGACCACGGCGAGACGATCGCCCTGCTGCGCGAGAGCGTGCGCGACTTCGCGCAGCGCGAGATCGCGCCGCGCGCGGCGGAGATCGACCGATCGAACGCCTTCCCCATGGACCTCTGGCGCAAGCTCGGCGCGCTGGGGCTGCTCGGCGTCACGGTCGAGGAAGCCTACGGCGGCACGCACATGGGCTACCTCGCGCACATCGTCGCGATGGAGGAGATCTCGCGCGCCTCGGCATCGGTCGGGCTGTCGTACGGGGCGCACTCGAACCTGTGCGTCAACCAGATCCACCGCAA
>DKBI01000217.1:0-154 GCA_002451175.1 Betaproteobacteria bacterium UBA6904 | reverse complement strand
GGACGCCGCCGGCGCGATCCTCTACGCCGCGGAAAAGGCGACGTGGATGGCCGGCGAGGCGATCCAGGCGCTCGGCGGCATGGGCTACATCAACGAGACGCCGACCGGCCGCTTGTGGCGCGACGCGAAACTCTACGAGATCGGCGCCGGCACC
>DKBI01000193.1 GCA_002451175.1 Betaproteobacteria bacterium UBA6904 | reverse complement strand
CATGCGGTCGGCTTCGTCCAGCACGAGGATCTCGACGCGCGCGAGATCCACGCGGCGGCGGTCCAGGTGGTCCTTGAGACGGCCCGGCGTGGCCACGACGAGATCGACGGGCTTGGCGAGTTGCTTGAGCTGCAGCGCGTAGGGCATGCCGCCGACCAGGCAGGCGGTGCGCATGCGCTGCGCCGTGCCGTAGCCGTGCGAGGCCTTCTGCACCTGCAGCGCGAGTTCGCGCGTGGGCGCGAGCACCAGCACGCGCGGCCCCATGCCGGAGGTCGCCGCGGGCTGCTGCAGGCGCATCAGCGCGGGCAGCAGGAACGCGGCGGTCTTGCCGCTGCCGGTCTGCGAGGACACCAGCAGGTCGCCGCCGGCGAGCACGGCAGGAATCGCTTCGCGCTGTACGGGCGTGGGCTCGGTGTAGCCGAGCGCGGTGAGCGTGGAAAGCAAAGACGCATCGAGGCCGAGCGCATGAAAGCTCATGAGTTTTCCCAGGTTGGCGCCAACCGAATTACCGCTTGGCCAAACCGAAAGGAAACTTTCGACCGGGACTGCGAGAAGGCGGGCGGATCAAAATCCCGCGCGGATTCGGTGAATCCGGCGGTTGCTGCAACGCAGCGAGGGGCGCACTCTACGCAGGTTCGGGGGGAAAAGCGAGCTTTTTCTCGCTCAGCCCTTCTTCTCGAACCCCCGCACCAGGCTCGCGCGCGCCGCGCCCGCCTGCATGAGCAGCGAGAAATCCGACCCGGAGAGCACGAGCTGCACGCCCATGCCGATGTAGCGCTCGAGCAGCTCCGCGGTGTACACGCCGCCCATGCCGGCGAACTTGCCGTGCTTGCGGCACGCGGCGATGACTTTCGCGTACGCGTCGACGATGCGCGCGTCGGTGAACTGGCCCGGGATGCCCATCTCGAAGGACAGATCGTTGGTGCCGATGAGGAGCGCGTCGATCCCCGGCGTCGCCGCGATCGCCTCGCAGTTCGCCACGCCCTCGGGCGACTCGATCATCACCACGACGCAGGTCTCCTCGTCGACCACGCGCGCGGCCTCGGCCACCGGCAGCGCCGCGAAGCCGATCTGCTGCAGCCCGCCGCCCATCGAGCGGTGGCCGAGCGGCGGGAAGCGGCAGGCGTCCGCCACGCGCTTCGCTTCCGCGGCAGTGTCCACGTGCGGCACCACGACGCCTTGCGCGCCGTTGTCGAGCATGCGCGAGATGAGCCAGTGCTCCTCCTTGCCCGGCACGCGCACCAGCGGCGTGATGCCGACCGCGAGCGAGGCGCTCGCAATCTGCGCCGCGGTGTCGGTGCCCATCGCGTTGTGCTCGCAGTCGATGAACAGCCAGTCGAAGCCCGTGGTCTTCGCGATCTGCGCGATGTCCACGGTCCTCGCCTGCCGGAGGCCGAGGCCGATGGCGAGCTTGCCGGCGCGCAAGTTGCGCAGGGTGTGGTTGGGGACGACGGGGCTCACGGCGTTGCTCCTCGGGCTGGATGGGGTCGCCTAATATAGCGCCATGCGGGAGATGCCATTGTGAAATGGGGTTCCGAGAAGTCGCTCTTCGCGGTGCTGCTGCGCTCGCCGTGGTGGGTGAGCTTCCTCGTCGCGGGGGGCGTGTTCGCCGCGATGCGCACGTTCTTCGAGCCGATGTTCGCCGCGGCCGGCGGGCTGCCGTTCTTCGTCATCGGCTGCGTGGCCGCGTGGAAGCAGCTGCGCGCGCCGAGCGCGAAGAAGATCGCCTCGCGCCTCGCGGCGCTGCGCGCGATGGGCTGGGAGGAGTTCGCGCGCACGCTGGAGGCGGCGTTCCGGCGCGAGGGCTACGAGGTGAAGCGCCTCGCGGGCGCCGCCGATTTCGCGCTCGAGCGCGGCGCGCGGTTGACGCTGGTCGCGGCCAAGCGCTGGAAGGCCCAGCGCACCGGCGTCGAGCCGCTGCGCGAGCTCGCGGCGCTCGGCGAAACGAAGGGCGCCGAGGCCTGCTGGGTGCTGTGCGCGGGCGAGCTGACCGAGAACGCGCGCGGTCTGGCGCGCGACCAGGCGATTCGGGTGGTGGAGGGCGCGGCGCTCGTCGGGCTGGTGCGGTAGCGCGGGCGGTCGGCGACGCTCTGCGCGCCGGCGCGGGAACGCTGACGTCGGGACGGCGCATCGCATTCGCGGGGTCTACCGGAAGCTGCGCTCGTGCGTTGAGTGCGTCATGTGGTTCGCTCCGCGACGTACCGACCCCGTTGCCGGCCGTATCGCTAGGCTATACACTGCGCGATGATCCGGCGCTTTCGCCACAAGGGCCTCGAACGTTTCTTCCTGGCCGGAAGCAAGGCGGGGATACAGGCCGCGCACGCAGCAAGGCTCCGGCTGCAATTGGGACGGCTGGATGCGGCTGCGAGTCCCGGCGAGATGAATCTGCCGGGATGGCGCCTGCACCCGCTGAAGGGTGCGCTCGCCGGCCGCTGGGCTGTCTCGGTCAGCGGCAGTTGGCGCCTGGTGTTCGCTTTCGAGGGTCCGCACGCAGTTGAAGTGGACTACGTGGACTACCACTGAGAGGCAAGACCATGAGCAGAATGCACAACCCTCCGCATCCCGGCGAAGTCCTGCGGGATACCGTGCTGGCGGAGATCAGCGTCACGGCGTTCGCGCAGCGGCTTGGCGTCTCACGGGTCGCGCTGTCCCGCGTCGCGAACGGGCGCGCGGCGGTGAGCGCGGAGATGGCGATCCGCCTCGCGGCCGCGCTCGGTGGTTCGGCGGAGTCGTGGCTGCACATGCAGGCTGCCTACGATCTGTGGCACGCCTCGCGCAGGCCCCGCCCGAGGATCGCGCCGCTCAAGCTCGCTGCCTGAAGTTGGATGGCGGCTGACATGGCCAGACGCAAAATCCCTCTCGCGACCCCGGGCGAGCCTCCATACCGCTGGACCTATGGCGGACTCCAACTCGACCTGATGCCGGCGGAGCCAGGAATCCTCGGTTTTGCGAATCGCTGGTATAGCACCGTGCTGGAGAACGCGGTCGTTGCCCGCGCCTCGATCGTTCGTCGCGCAGACACTCGGGCGTCTGGTCGCTGACGAGGGTTTTCTGAATGCGCTGCCGGGGCTCATCGTCGAAGGTAGCCCCGCAGCGCGCGCAGCGATTGTGCTCGAGCAGATGCGCGCACTCGCGCAGCGGCTCGCCTAGTCACAGGGCCGCCGGCTAGAACGCCGGCAACCCCCGGCGCACCCTACGCCGCCGCCGCGAGCGGCCTCGCGCCCAGGCGCGTCGCCAGCGCGCGGATCAACCCGGCGCCGTCGCCGCGCCACGCGCTGCCGTGCATGCAGGCGAGCGTCTGCGGATGCTCGCGCGCGATGCGCTCGAGCACCACGGCGGTGTGCGGCGCGTGCGCGTAGTAGTCCATCGCCGCGCGGAACCCTTCGCTCGGCGCGAGGATGTCGGACTCGGTCACCGCCACCTCGCCCTTGCCGCCCTGGGTGAACAGATCGCCGCAGAGCAGGGTGCGCGTCGTGGTCTCCATCATGAAGCCGTTCTCCCAGCCGTGCGGCACGTGCGGCGCATCCAGCCAGCGTAGTGAATGCTTGCCCAGCACGAGCACTTCGCCGTCGGCGAGCGCGCGCGCGGGGCGGTCGGCGAGGTCGTTCACCGAGACCATGGCCGCGACCTGGCTGCACACCGGAACCGCCGCGGGCGCCGCGGCGAGGAACAGGTTCAACGCGCCGCACTCGTCCGCCTCGACGTGCGAGAACGCGACGTAGCGCAGGCTCGCGACCGGCAGCACCTTGCCGATCGCCTCGGCGACCAGCGGAAACATCCCCCGCGGCCCGGTGTGAAAGAGGAGCGGCGCCTCGTCGGCGATCAGGTACTGGTTGAAGTTGAAGGATCCGCCGGGAATCTCCGCCGGCGTGTTGATGCGGTAGATGCCCGGGGCGATCTCGTGGAGGTTGGTGCCGCTCGTGGCGTTGGTGATCATGGCAAGGCTCCTTTGGGGTGGCAGTCCCCCGGTTGTGTAACGAAGCGCCTCGGCGTTACACAACCCTGGCAAATGACCGCTATCCTCCGGGGGTGTCCGGGGACGACGAAGACGCCGAGCTTGCGCGCCGCATCGCGGCCGCCGGCGCGCGCCCGGACGGCGCCGCCGAGGCGGCGCTGTGCCGGCGTCTTGCGCCGCGTATCCGGCTGTACGGCCTGCGCCACCTGCGCGATCCCCACGCCGCGCAGGACCTCGTGCAGCAGGTGCTCCTCATGACCCTCGAGCGCCTGCGCGCGGGCAAGGTCCGCGAGCCGGAGAAGATCGTCTCGTTCGTCCTCGGCATGTGCCGCATGACGGTGCTCGAGATCCGCCGCGGGACGAGGCGCCGCGAGGACCTGCTCGCGGCCTATGGCGATACGCCGGAGGCGGTGGAAGCGCCCGAGCCCTACGCGCTCGATGCGGACCGCCTGGCCGGGTGCCTGCAGGCGCTCGGCGAGCGCGAGCGCTCGGTGGTGACGCTGACCTTCCTGGCCGAGAAGCCCGCCGAGGAGGTGGCCCAGGCGCTCGGCCTCGCCGCGGGCAACGTGCGCGTCATCCGCCATCGCGCGCTCGCCCGGCTGCGCGAGTGCATGGGGGAGAGCGCATGAGCCGCTGCGCGCAGCCGCTCGATTACGAGACGCTCATCGCCTACTGGCTGGGGGAACTGCCGGCGCCGGCCGAGGCGGATGTCGAGGCGCACTACTTCGCCTGCGCGAGCTGCGCGACGCGGCTGCAGAGCCTCGCTGCGCTCGGCGCGGGCATCCGCGCGGCGGTGCGCGACGGCGCCGTGCAGGCGGTGACGACGCCGGCCTTCCTCCAGCAGTTGAAGCGCCAAGGCCTGCGCGTGCGGGAATACGCAACCGCCCTCGGCGAACGGGTCGCCTGCACGCTGCGCGCCGACGAGGACGCGGTCGCCGGCCGCGTGCGCGTGCCGCTCGCGGGCGTGCAGCGGCTGGATGCGCTGCAGCGTTTCGAAGTGGGCGGCACGGTCCAGGAGTGGCGCGCCGAGGACGTGCCGTTCGATGCGGAGGCCGGCGAGATCGTCATCCTGCCCTCGGCCGCGGCCCTGCGGCCGCTCCCCGCCAGCCTGCTGCGCGTGCGGCTCGTCGCGGTGGACGAGGCGGGCGAGCGGCTGCTCGGCGAAGTCACCTTTGCGCATACGCCCGGCTGACGCCTTGCACATCTGGGTCGACGCCGACGCCTGCCCCGTAGCGATCAAGGAGATCCTCTTCCGCGCCGCCGAGCGCGCGCAGATCCCGCTCTCACTGGTCGCCAACAAGCCGCTCCGGGTGCCGCGCTCGCGCTTCATCCGCTCGCTGCAGGTGGAGCGCGGCTTCGACATCGCCGATGCCGAGATCGCGCGGCGGCTCGCGCCGGGGGACCTGGTGATCACCGCCGACGTGCCGCTCGCGGCGGAGGTCATCGCGCGCGGCGGGCACGCCATCAACCCGCGCGGCGAGCGCTACACCACCGAGAACGTGCGCGAATACCTGGCGATGCGCGACCTGATGGAGAAGCTGCGCGAGACCGGCGTGCAGACCGGCGGGCCGGCGGCGCTCGACCAGACCGATCGCAAGCGCTTCGCCGATCAGCTCGACCGGTTCCTCGCCAAGACCGCACGCGCGTAGCCGCGCGGCACCTTCAGGCCCCCGCCGCCCTGGCCTTCGCNNCGTCGGCCGGCTGGCGAAAGTACTCCGGGTCGTGCATCTTCGCGGCGAGTGCGGACTGCTCGGCTTCGAGCGCCTCGATCTCGCCCGGCAGGGCTTCCAGTTCGCGCGTCTCCTTGTAGCTGAGTTTCGCGCGCGCCCGCTCGCGCGCCGCACCCGCCGGCTTCTCGGCGGGCTTCTCCTCCAGCGTCACCTCGNNGCGTCACCACGTTGTCGAGGAACGCGCGATCGTGCGAGACGAGCAGCAGCGTGCCCGCGTAGTCCTGCAGCGCCGCTTCGAGCAGCTCGAGCGATTCGATGTCGAGGTCGTTCGTCGGCTCGTCGAGCACCAGCACGTTCGCCGGCCGCGAGAACAGGCGCGCGAGCAGCAGGCGGTTCCTCTCGCCGCCGGAGAGCATGCGCACGGGCGAGGCCGCGCGGCGTGGCGGAAAGAGAAAGTCGCCGAGATAGGTCATGACGTGCCTGCGCCCGCCGTCGAGCTCGACCCAGTCGGAGCCCGGGCTGATCGTTTCGGCGACCGTCTTCTCGGGATCGAGCGCCTCGCGCATCTGGTCGAAATAGGCGACGCGCAGATTGGCGCCGAGGCGCACCGATCCCGAGTCCGGGGCGAGCGTGCCGAGGATGAGCCGGATGAGCGTCGTCTTGCCCGCGCCGTTGGGCCCGATCAGGCCGAGCCGGTCGCCGCGCGAGACGATCAGGTCGAGATCCTTCACCACCGCGCGCCCGGCGAAGGCCTTGCTCACCTGCGTGAGCTCGGCGACGAGCTTGCCCGAGCGCTGCCCGGCGGCGAGCGACAGCTTCACCTGCCCCAGGCGCTCGCGGCGCGCGGCGCGCTCCTCGCGCAGCTGCTCCAGGCGCCGCACGCGGCCCTCGTTGCGGGTGCGGCGCGCCTCGATGCCCTTGCGGATCCAGGCCTCTTCCTGCGACCAGAACTTGTCGAACTTGCGCTGCGTGACGGCCTCCGCGGCGAGCTCGCCCGCCTTGAGCGTCTCGTAGCGCGAATAGTTGCCGGCGTAGGAGCGCAGCATGCCGCGGTCGAGCTCGAGGATGCGCGTGGCGACCCGGTCGAGAAAGGCGCGGTCGTGCGTGACGAAGATCGCCGCCGGGGTCTTGAGCAGCAGATTCTCCAGCGCGACGATGCCGTCGATGTCGAGGTGGT
>DKBI01000161.1 GCA_002451175.1 Betaproteobacteria bacterium UBA6904 | reverse complement strand
GTCACGCAGGCGACCTGACCCTCCCGCGCAAAGCGCCGCGCGATCGCGCCCCCGGTCGAGTCCCCCGCCCCCACGATCAGTGCCGCCCTGGCTTCGGTCATGGAGCGATTGTGGCTTGACGGCGATCAACCCCGCAAGCCGCGCGTTTCGCTAGCGTAGGGTCCGCGGAGGAACGACCATGCGCATCTCGACGACCGACCCGATCACGCTCAACGACGTCCAGAATCCGGAAGGCCATCCCTTCGTCATCGAAGGCAGCGGCGACTCGGCGCTCAAGATCTATTTCGAGTCCGAGGACACCCGGCGCGAGTACCTCGGCATCTCGGTCGAGCACCCGGGCGAGGATTTCAAGTTCAACCTCAATAACCCGGTGTAGCGCCCGGCGCCTCAGCGGATCTTCGCCGCCTCCTGCTCCATCCGGGAGACGAGCTGGTCCATCTGCTCGATGACCGCCTGCACGGTGGCGCGCTGCGTGAGGTCCACGCCCGCCTTCTGCAGCTGGCGCATCGGCTGGTCGTCGCCCCCGCTCTTCAGCAGCGTGCGGTAGCGCTCGGTGGCCGCCGCGCGCTCGGCCGTGCTGCCGGTGGTCATGTCCTTGAAGAGCTTCGCCGACGAGGCGAAGCACGTGGCGTACTGGTACACGTAGTACGGCGAGTTGTAGAAGTGGGGGATGCGCATCCAGGTCGCCTTGTAGGCATCGTCCACGGTGACCGCGTCGCCGTAGTAGTCCTTCAATAGCTTCAGGTACAGGCCGTTCAGCACCTCCGCGGTCACCGGCTGGCCCTGCTCGGCGAGCCGGTGCGCCTGCAGCTCGAAGTCCGCAAACAGCACCTGCGTGTAGAACGTGCCGACGATCGCATCCACCGCGTGCTCGAGCAGCAGGAAGCGCTCCTTCGGATCGGCGGTGCGCTCGAGCAGCCGCTCGAGGAGGAACCGCTCGTTCGTGGTGGACGCCACCTCGGCGACGAAGATCGTGTACTGCGAGGTGGCGAAGGGCTGCGCCTCGTTCGAGAGCACCGAGTGCATCGCGTGCCCGGTCTCGTGCGCGAAGGTGAACAGCGCGTCCAGCGTGTCGTTGTAGTTCATGAGCACGTACGGCGCCACGCCGTAGACGCTGGCGCTGTAGGCCCCGGAGCGCTTGCCCTCGTTCTCGTAGACGTCGAGGTTGCCGCCCGCCATCCAGCGGCGGTAGCTCGCGACGTAGTCCGCGCCGAGCGGCGCCACCGCCTCGAGCACCAGATCCTTGGAGCGGTCGAAGTCGTAGCTCGCCTCGTTGCGGAAGATCGGGATCGCGCTGTCGTACAGGTGGTATTCCTTCAGCCCCAGCAGCTTGCGGCGCAATTGCGCGTAGCGCCGCAGCGGCCCCACCCCGGCGCGCACCGTGTCGATCAGGTTGGTGACCACCGCCGGCGGCACCGCGTTGTCCTCCAGCGCCGCCTCGAGCGTGGTCGGGAACCGGCGCGCCTGCGCGAGGAACCAGCCGCGCTGCAGCACGCCGTTGTAGATCGCCGCGTAGCTGTTCGCGTTGGCAGTGAAGGCGCCGATGTGCCCCTCGAAGGCCTTCGCGCGGTCGGCCTGCTCGTAGCGCGTGCGCAGCAGCTGCTGGTAGTTGCCGGGCGAGAGGACGAACTCCGCGCCGTCCGAGAGCTTCACCTTCGGGAATTTGATGTCCGACGTGGACAGCTCCGAATACACGCTGTTCGGCGTCTGGTTGGCGCGCGCCGAGAACGACAGGAGCTTCTCCCCCGCCTCGTCGAGCACGTGCTGGCGCTTGCGGAACTCCTCGAGGATCGGAAAGCGGTAGGGCGCGAGCGCCGGCGTGTCGCGCAGCCACAGCGCCACGGTCGCCTGCGGAATCTGCAGCAGCTCGGGCGTGAACCACGCGGTGAGCGTGCCGAACTTGGCGAGGAGCGCGCCGACGCGCTGGAAGCGGCCGGCGACGTCCTGGTTGCGCGTGTCGGTATCGCGCTGCAGCTGCGGATAGCGGTAGACGCGATACTCCAGGATGCCGATCTCGTCGAGCGCGCGGTAGGCGTGCGCGAGCTGCTCGGGTCCCTTGCCGAGCGTGCCCTTGAGCGCCGCGAAGGCGTTCATCTTCGCGTCCAGGTCGCGCAGGCCGTTTTCCCACGCCGCCCAGTCCGGATAGATCGGCGCGAAGTCCCAGCGGTACTGCGCGGGGATCTCGGCGCGGTTGCGCGTGGCGGGCTTGGCCGCCTCGGCCGGGGCGTGCAGCCCGAGGGCCGACAGGGTCAGGCCGGCGACCAGCAAACGGTGAATCGGCATGCGTCCTCCAGAGGGTATCGAGAACCGGCGCGCTTCGCGCCGCCCGGATTATGGCGCGAGGCCGAGCGCGGCGCGCGCATTTTTTGCGCGGAGCGCTCGCGACAGTCGATAATGGCGCACTCGTCGCGGTCGTGCCGCGGCCCGCGCCGCAACGGACCGGATCGCTGCCGTCCCCATGAACCTGCCCCTCGCCCTCGCCGCCATCCTGCTCGTCGGGTTCGCGTGCCAATGGCTTGCCTGGCGCGTCAAGCTGCCTGCGATTCTGTTCCTGCTGCTGGCGGGCATCGCGCTCGGGCCCGTGGCGGGCATCCTCGACCCCGATGCCCTGCTTGGCGAACTGCTGCTGCCGGTGGTCTCTCTCGGCGTCGCGGTGATCCTGTTCGAGGGCAGCCTCACGCTCCGCCTGAGCGAGGCGCGCGGCGTCGGCGGAACCATCCTGCGGCTGGTGAGCATCGGCGCGCTCGTCACGCTGCTCGTCCTCGCGGCGGCCGCGCACCAGTTGCTGCAGATCGAGTGGCCGCTGGCGCTGCTGTTCGGCGCGCTGGTGTGCGTCACCGGTCCCACGGTGGTCGTGCCCCTGCTGCGCAGCGTGCGTCCGAAGGAGCGCGTGGGCAACATCCTGCGCTGGGAAGGCATTCTCATCGACCCGATCGGCGCGCTGCTCGCCGTGCTCGTGTTTCAGGCGATCGTGTCCGGATTCAGCCCGCATTCCGTCGAGGTGTTCGCCTACACCGTGCTCGCCGGCCTCGCCACGGGCTTCGCCGGCGCGTGGCTGCTGGGCACGCTGCTCAAGCGCCGCCTGATCCCGGAATACCTGCAGGTCTACGCCACGCTCACGCTGGTGCTGATCGCCTTCACGGGATCGAACGCGATCATGCACGAATCCGGCCTGCTCGCCGTGACCGTGATGGGCATGGTGCTCACCAACCAGCGCGATCTGCACATCGACGACATCCTCGACTTCAAGGAGCATCTCAGTACGATCGTCATCTCCGCGCTGTTCGTGCTGCTCGCGGCGCGCCTCGACCCGGACATCCCGCGCTCCACGCTGATCGGCGGCTTCGGCGTGCTGCTGGTCGCGCTGTTCGTCGCGCGCCCCCTCGCGGTGCTCGCCTCCACGACGAGCAGCGCGCTCACCTGGCGCGAGCGCGCGCTGCTCGCCTGGATTGCGCCGCGCGGCATCGTCGCCGCCGCCGTCTCCGCGCTGTTCGCCCTGCGGCTGCAGGCGCTGGGCGAGCCGGGCGCCGCCGTTCTCGTGCCGCTCACCTTCCTCATGATCATCGGCACGGTCCTCGTGCAGAGCGCGACGGCGGGGCCGCTCGCGCGCTGGCTCCGGGTCGCGGACCCGGAGGCGAGCGGCGTGATGATCGTCGGCAGCGGGGCGGTCGCGCGCCTCGTCGCCAAGGCGCTCGCGGCGCAGAAGATCGCCGTGCTGGTGGTTGACGACGACTGGGGTGGCGTGCAGGCGGCGCGCATGGACGGCCTGCGCGCCTATTACGGCAATCCGGTGTCCGAGTACGCGGACCGCCAGCTGGACCTCGTCGGCATCGGCAATCTGTTCGCCATGTCGCCGCGGCGCGAGCTGAACACCCTCGCCTGCGTGCGCTACCGCAGTGAATTCGGCGCTGCGCATGTCTTCTTCCTGCGCAACATCGCGCCGGGCGCCAAAGCCGACGCCGACTTCGCGCAGACGCTGTCGGCGCCCAAGCTGTTCTCGAACGACGCGACACTCGGCGAGCTGGAACAGCGCGTCGCCGCGGGCTGGCGCGTCAAGACGACCCGCCTGACCGACGGGTTCAGCTACGAGGACTTGCGCGCGAATCAGGGCGACGGCGCCCTGCTGCTCTTCGGCATCAGCGAGCAGGGCCGGCTTCGGGTGGCAACCGCGGAGCGCCCGGTCCAGCCCGGCACCGGCTGGAGCGTGACGGTCCTCGCGCCGCCGCGCCCGGAGGCTTGAGTGGCAGGACGGCGGGTTGCCGGCGCGCGCCGGCGGCGCACTCAGACCAGCTGGCGGGCCGTGCGCAGCCGCGTCTGCGACAGGTCGTCGCCGCGCAGCTCGCGCAGCGCATAGCCGACGAAGTCGGCCACCACGTGCTTGCGCCAGCGCAGGTCCATGTCGGCGTTGTCCATCGGCTTCGCGCGCGACTCGGCGGCTTCGCCGATCTCCGCGATGACGTCGTCGGAGAGCTGCTTGCCTGCGAGCGCCTCCGTCTTGACGACGAGCGGGTGCGAGGACACCGCGCCCAGCACGAGGCGCGCCTCTTCCACGGTGCCGTCGGCCGCGGTCTTCACCGCGGCCGCGACGCCCAGCAGCGGAAAATCGAACGCGCCGCGGCGGCGCAGCTTCCAGTACGTGCTCTTCCAGCCCTCCGCGCGCGGCAGGATCACCTCGGTGAGGATCTCGTCGGGCCTGCGCCGCAGGTACTCGATGCCGTCGTTGTGGTACAGCTCGGCGAGCGCCAGGTCGCGCTCGCCGGCGGCCGAGGCGAGCTTGACGCGCGCGCCGAGGGCGATCAGCGCGGGCGCCGTGTCGGTGGAGGACACCGCGAGACAGCGCTTGGAGGCCGTCGCGACCCAGCACACGTCGCCGTCCTTCTTCATGCAGAAGTTGATCGCCTGCCGCCACTCGTAGGTCTGGTTGTAGTACGTGCAGCGCGTGTCGAGGCACAGATTGCCGCCGAGCGTGCCCATGTTGCGCAGGTGCGGCGTCGCCACCTGCGCGGCGGCCTGCGCAAGCCCGCGATAGCGCTCGCGCAGCCCCCGCACGGCCAGTACCTCGGTGAGCGTCAGGCCGGCGCCGAGGCGCAGGCCGTTGCCGTTCGCCACGCGCTTCATCTCCTCGATGTTGCGCAGCGCGACGAGCGTGCCGGGCATCTGGTGGCGGCGCTTCATGTTCGGCAGCAGATCCGTGCCGCCGGCGAGCAGCATCGCGCCGGTGCCTTCCCAGGAGAGGATCTTCGCCGCCTCCTCGATCGAGCGCGGCGCGCGGTAATCGAACCACGGCAGGCGCATCATGGCGCGGCCGCTCCCGCGCGCGCGCGCTTCGATTCGTTGCCGTCGCCGCCCTCCCCGGGGGGCAGCACGAACATCGCCTCGGGATAGGGCACTTTCGGAAACCGTTCCGGCCCGACGCGCGGCAGCTTGCCCTGCGCCTTCAGCTCGAGCGCCGCGCGCACCTTGTCCGGCGTGATCGGCACTTCGTCGATGCGCACGCCGACCGCGTCGTAGATGGCGTTGGCGACCGCCGGCATCACCGGCAGCAGCGGCCCCTGCCCCACCTCCTTGGCGCCGAACGGNNCAGTTCGGATCGGGGTCCTCGATGAGCGCCACCTCGACCTCGGGCATGTCGAGGGCGGTGAGGCTCTTGTAGTCGAGCATCGAGGGAACGCGGTGCACCAGCGCGTTCGACAGCTTCGCCGGCAGGCGGCGGTAGGCCTGCTCTTCCATCAGCACTTCGCCCAGCCCCATGTACACGCCGCCGATCACCTGCCCGCGCGCGAGCACCGGGTTGATGGCGCGGCCGATGTCGTGCGCGATCCAGATCTTCGGCACGTGGATCCAGCCGGTCGCCTCGTCCACCTCGACGTCGACCACGCAGGCGCTGAAGCTGTACGCGGGCGACGGGCCGACGCCGCCGCCCTTGAATTTCGCCGGCGGCTTCGGCGGCGCGTAGGAGCCGACCGTGGACAGCGTGCCGTCGCGCGCCTCGGCGATCGCCACTGCCTCGGCGAACGCCATCCCCTTGCCCGGATCCTCGGCGGCGAACACGCGGCCCTGCGCGAACACCACGCGATCGGGCGTCGTGCCGAGCGTCTCGCAGACCGCGTCGGCGAATTTCGCGCGCATGCGCTCCGCCGCCTGCAGCGCGGCGTTGCCCATCATCACCGTGACGCGGCTCGAGTAGGAGCCGAGATCCACCGGCGTGATGCCGGTGTCGCCCGTCACGCAGCGCACGACGCCGGTGTCCACGCCGAGCACCTCGGCGACGATCGCCGCGAGCACGTCGTCCGAGCCCTGGCCGATCTCCGTCGCGCCGCAGAACACCGTCACCTGGCCGCTGCGGTCGACGAGCAGGTGCACGCCCGAGTGCGGCATCTTGTTCCAGTAGATCGACACGCCCGCGCCGCACATGTACGTGCTGCAGGCGATGCCGGTGCCGCGCCCCGCGGGCAGCTTGCGGTGCTTGTCGTTCCAGCCCGAGATCTCGACGACCTTGCGGATGCATTCCGCGAGCCCCGTGGACCCCACGCGCAGCCAGCTCGCGGTGAGCGAGTTCGGCTGGGTCACCATGCCCAGCCGCAGCGCCGCGGGATCGAGGCCGAGCTTCTCCGCGATCTTGTCGAGCTGCACTTCCTGGCCGAAGCGCGGCTGCGGCGTGCCGTGCCCGCGCTTGGGGCCGCAGGCCGCCTTGTTGGTGAACACGCGGCACGCCTCGAACTTGAAACGCGGCAATGCGTACGTCACCGGCGTGAGCACGCCGGTGTAGAACGTGCTCGCCGGGCCGTGCGAGCCGTAGGCGCCGCCGTCGAGCAGCGTCTGCAGGTGCATGCCGGCGAGCTTGCCGTCCTTCGTGACGCCGGTGCGGAAGCGCATCAGCACCGGGTGCCGGCCGCGATGCACGTAGAACACCTCCTGGCGCGTCAGCGCAATCTTCACCGGGCGGCCGAGCATCAGCGCCGCCTTGCAGACGACGAACTCGTGGCCGCCGGGATCGCACTTGCCGCCGAAGCCGCCGCCGTTCGGGCAGGCGACGACGCGGATCTGCGCGGCCGGGATCTGCAGCACGCGCGCCAGCTGCCGGTGGAGGTAATGCGGATTCTGCGTGCTCGAGGACAGCAGCAGCTTGCCGTCGCCGTCGATGCTCGCCAGCGAGGCCTGCTGCTCCATCGGC
>DKBI01000293.1:2878-4527 GCA_002451175.1 Betaproteobacteria bacterium UBA6904 | reverse complement strand
ACAAGCTGTATATCAAGACTTTCGGCTGCCAGATGAACGAGTACGACTCGGGCAAGATAGCTGATGTACTCGACGCTGCCCATGGCATGCTGCCCGCGGCGCGGCCCGAGGACGCGGATCTGATCGTGTTCAATACCTGCTCGGTGCGCGAAAAGGCCCAGGAAAAGGTCTTTGCCGACCTCGGCCGTGCGCGGCAGCTCAAGCGCGCCAACCCCGCGCTGATGATTGCCGTCGGCGGCTGCGTCGCCAGCCAGGAAGGCCAAGCGATCGTGCAGCGCGCGCCCTTCGTCGACGTGGTCTTCGGACCGCAGACGCTGCACCGGCTGCCCGCGCTGCTCGCCGCGCGGCGTGCCTCGGGCAAGCCGCAAGTCGACGTCAGCTTCCNNCCCGAAGTGTCGCGCCCCTTCGACGACGTGGTCGCGGAAATCGCCGCGCTCGCCGAGCAGGGCGTGCGCGAGGTCACGCTGCTCGGGCAGAACGTCAACGCGTGGCGGGGGTCGATCGACGGCCGGGCGGCCGATTTCGCCGAGCTCCTGCGTTACGTCGCCGAGATCGACGGCATCCGGCGGATCCGCTATACGACGTCGCACCCGCGCGAGTTTTCGCAGCGGCTCATCGACGCGCACGGTGCGATCGCGCAGCTGGCGGGGCACGTGCACCTGCCGGTGCAGTCCGGATCGGACCGCGTGCTCGCGGCGATGAAGCGCGGCTACACGGCCCTCGAATATCGCTCGATCGCGCGGCGCCTGAGACAGGCGCGCCCCGGGATCAGCCTGTCGTCGGATTTCATCGTCGGCTTTCCCGGCGAAACGGACGCGGATTTCGCGGCGACCCTGAAGCTCGTCGAGGACGTGGGCTTCGACGCCTCGTTTTCGTTCGTCTACAGCGCCAGGCCCGGCACGCCGGCGGCGGACTTCGAGGACGCCACGCCCGCCGAGGTCAAGGCCGCGCGCCTGCAGCGACTGCAGGGTGCGCTGGAGGCGAACGCCCAGGCGATCAGCGCCGCCATGGTGGGGTCGGTGCAACGCATCCTCGTCGAGGGCGCGTCGCGCAAGGACCCGCGCGAGCTCTGCGGCCGCACGGAAAACAACCGCGTCGTCAACTTCGCCGGCGATCCCGCCCTGCGCGGCCGCTTCGCGCACGTGCGCGTCGGCGCCGCGTTGGCGCACTCGCTGCGCGGCGAACTCGTGCATGCCGACGGATAGTCCGAGTTCACCGCGCGCCGCTGCGCTGAAGCCCGTCGAGGTTCGATTCGACCCGGTGGACAATGCGCGCCTCGCCCGGCTGTGCGGCGCGCTCGATGCCAACCTGCGCCAGATCGAAACCGCGCTCGACGTGGCGATTGCGCGCCGCGGCGCCCGCTTCACGGTGCGCGGGGAATCCCGGCAGGCCGCCCGCGCGGCACACGCCCTCGAACACTTCTACGCCAAGGCCGACGACGACCTGACGCTCGACGACCTGCAGCTCGGCCTGACGGAGCTCATGCAGCGCGGCGCGCCGGTGCCTGCGGCTCCCGGACAGACGCCGTTGCTCACGCGCCGGCCCGACCTGCACGGGCGCACGCCGCACCAGGTGCGCTACATCGAGAACATCCTCGCCCACGACATCACGTTCGGCATCGGGCCGGCGGGCACCGGCAAGACCTACCT
>DKBI01000293.1:0-2809 GCA_002451175.1 Betaproteobacteria bacterium UBA6904 | reverse complement strand
CGCATCATCGATGCCTACGAAGCGCATTCCGCCGAACCGCCGGGCGCATAGCGCCCCGGGGCGCGTCGACGTGCAGGTCGCCTGCCGCGCGGCGCACGGCCGCCTGCCCCCGGTGCGTCGCCTGCGCGCGCTGGCGCGCGCGGCGGCGGGGCGCGACGCCCGCATCACGCTGCGCGTGGTCGGCGCCGCCGAGTCGCGATCGCTCAACCGCACCTATCGCAGGCGCGATTACGCGACCAACGTGCTGGCCTTCGACTACGGCACCAGCCGGCGCTTGGCGTGCGGCGACATCGTGCTCTGCCACCCGGTGCTGGCGCGCGAAGCGCGCGCGCAGCGCAAGCCGCTCGCCGACCATTACGCGCACCTCGTCGTCCACGGCGCGCTGCACTTGCGCGGCTACGACCACGAGCGGGCTGGCGACGCCGCACGCATGGAGCGGCGCGAGGCGCGCGTGCTGGCCCGTTTCGGGCTCCCCGACCCCTACTTGGTAACATAGACCAAGGGCGCCCCGATGTTCAACTTCTCCAGCTCCAGGCTGTTCGCCCGGTTGACCGCGCTGCTGATGCGCGAGCCGCGCGACCGCGAGGGTCTCGCGCACGCGCTGCGCTCGGCGCACCGCCGCAATCTGATCGACGGCGACGTGCTGTCGATCATCGAGGGCGCCGTCGCGGTCTCGGAAATGCAGGTGCGCGACATCATGATCCCGCGCGCCAGCATGGACGTCATCGACATCCACTCGCGGGTCGAGGACTTCGTCGCGCACGTCATCGCGACGGCGCACTCGCGCTTCCCGGTGATCGACCAGAACCGGGACGACGTCATCGGCATCCTGCTCGCCAAGGACCTGCTGCGCTANNGGACGAGTACGACTTCGACGAGGCGAGCGACAACATCCTCGCCGAGCCCGGCGGGCGCTGGCGCGTCAAGGCGCTCACGCAGCTCGCCGATTTCAACGCCGCCTTCGGCACCGCGTTCCCGGACGACGAGCACGACACGGTCGGCGGGCTGGTCATCGACCACCTCGGACGGCTGCCCAAGCGCGGCGAGTCGGCCTTGATCGGCGGGCTGAGATTCCAGGTCCTGCGCGCCGACAGCCGGCGCGTCTACACATTGGTCGTGGAGAAGTCGAGGACGTGACCCGCGCGGCGTCGGGCCCCGTTTCCGGAAAATGGGGTCTGACCCCATTGCTTGTCGCGTTCATCGCTGGGGTCGCGGCGGTCGGCGCGTTCGCGCCGTTCGGGCATTGGTGGCTGGCGCCCGTGGCGCTCGCCAGCGTGGTGCATCTCTGGCTGCGCGCCTCGCCGCCGCGCGCCGCGTTCATCGTCGGCTGGAGCTTCGGTCTCGGCTTCTTCCTCGCTGGCGTGTCGTGGGTGTTCGTCAGCATGCATCGCTTCGGCGGCATGCCGGCGGCGCTGGCGGCCCTCGCGACGCTGCTGTTCTGCGCGTTCCTCGCGCTCTTCCCGGCGCTCGTCGGAGGGTTCCAGGCGCGCGTCCCGCTGCCGCCGGCGGCGCGCGCGATTCTCGTCATCCCGGCGCTGTGGGCTCTCACCGAGTGGCTGCGCGGCTGGGTGTTCACCGGGTTTCCCTGGCTCGGCATCGGCTACGCGATGACCGACGGGCCGTTCGCCGGCTACGCGCCGATCGCCGGGGTGCACGCGGTGAGCCTGCTCGTCGCCGTAAGCGCCGGCTTGCTCTGGTGTACGGCGTATTCGTCGCGGCGGGCGCTGGCGGCCAGCGCGCTCGGTGTCCTGGTCCTGGCGGGCGGCGCTCTGCGGGAGATCGCCTGGTCGGAAGCCGCGGCGACGCCGGTCAGCGTCAGTTTGCTTCAGGGCAACATCGCGCAGGAACTCAAGTTCGATCCGGCGCGCTTCGCGCGTACGGTGAACACCTATGCGCACCTTGCCGAGGGCAGCCGCGCGCGCCTCATCGTGCTGCCGGAGACCGCTCTGCCGCGATTCCTCGACCAGATCGATCCCGCCGCGCTCGCCGGGCTCGATGCCATCGCGCGGCGCAACGCGGGCGATCTGCTGCTCGGCGTTCCGCTGCGCACGGCGCCGGACACGTACTTCAACAGCGTCATCAGTCTCGGGCAATCGCCGCGGCAGGCCTATCACAAGGTGCACCTCGTGCCCTTCGGGGAGTTCATCCCGCCGGGATTTGCCTGGATCAACCGCGTGCTCGCCTTCCCGCTCGCGGATTTCACGCGCGGACCCGCCAGCCAGCGGCCGCTCGCGCTCGCCGGAGAGCGCGTGGCGATCAATGTCTGCTACGAGGATGCCTTTGGCGAGGAAATCCGGCGGCAGCTGCCCGAGGCGACGCTGCTCGTGAACGTCTCCAACGTCGCCTGGTTCGGCGACTCGTGGGCGCCGGCGCAGCACCTGCAGATCGGCCGCATGCGCAGCCTCGAGACGGGTCGCATGCTGCTCGCGGCGACCAACAGTGGCGTGACCGCGGTGATCGGCGCCGACGGACGCGTGCTCGCGCAGCTCGCGCCGTTCACCGAAGGCCGGCTCGATTTCAGCGCGCGCGGCCACACCGGCGCCACGCCCTACGTGCGCTTCGGCGATGCGCTTGCGCTCGGCGCGTGCCTGCTGCTCCTCGCCGCGGCGGCCGTTCTCGCGCGGCGTCGGTCGAAACGCTAGAATTTGCGGCCCGTCCGTCATGCTCACGTTCCAGCAACTCATTCAGCGCCTCGAAGCCTTCTGGGGCAGCCGCGGCTGCGCCCTGCTGCAGCCTTACGACCAGGAGGTCGGCGCGGGGACCTTTCACACGGCGACGTTTCTGCGCGCCATCGGCCCGGAGCCCTGGA
>DKBI01000103.1:4368-4543 GCA_002451175.1 Betaproteobacteria bacterium UBA6904 | reverse complement strand
GGCCGCCGAGCACCGCGAGGTAGATGCAGACCAGCAGGCCGATGACCAGGACCGCGACCGCCAGCGAGCGGGAGAAGCGCGGCGGCATCCAGTGGCCGAGGAGATCCACCGCGACGTGGCCGTTGGTGCGCAGGCAGTAGGGCGAGCCGAGAAACAGCGCCGCGACCATCATGTA
>DKBI01000103.1:4142-4362 GCA_002451175.1 Betaproteobacteria bacterium UBA6904 | reverse complement strand
GTGTCCTTGGCCAGCGCGACCCACTGCTCGTATTCGGCCTGGGTCATCTCGTGCACCTTGGCGCCCGCCTTCTTGTACGCCTCCTCCATCTTGTCGACGGCCTCCTTCTGCAGGCCGAGGAAGAATTCGTCGGACTTCGCCGCCGCCTCCTCGAAGATCTTCTTCTGCGCCGGGGTCAGCTTGTCGTAGTGCTGCTTGGACATCACCAGCGGCTGCAGCA
>DKBI01000103.1:0-4094 GCA_002451175.1 Betaproteobacteria bacterium UBA6904 | reverse complement strand
AGCTCGTTGAGCTTGGCCTGGAAGGGCGTGCCGCGCAGTTTCATGGCGTGCGCGAGCGTCGGCACGGTGCCGGGCATGATGATGATCGAGAACTCGGACGCCTTGCCGACGGCGTACGACATCGGGAAGACCGCCATCTCGAGCGTGCCGTTCTGCAGCGCGTCGAGCTGCGCGACGGGCTTGATGTTGAGCGAGCTCGCCGGGAAGATGCGGAACTTCAGGTTCGGATCCCGCTTGTTGACCTCCTGGACGAAGACGCGCGTGGCGCGGTCGCGGCCGTCCACGTTGGCCTTCCACTGGTGCGAGATCTTGATTTCCTGCGCGGCGACCGACGTGACGGCCAGCGCGGCGGCGAGCGCACAGGCGATGCGAGTGGTCATTTTCATGGCGTCTCCTCCTCTTTCGGATGCATCGGGACCCTGGGAATCCGGGCCCTCTTGGATTCTCCCCTGCGGGCCCACACCATAAGGAAAGGGTGCCCGGACTGTCAAGTCGCGAGATCAACAGCGCGGCGCGGCGCGCAGGCGTTTATGATGCGCGCTGCGATGCATGAGTCTGCCGACAGGCTGGAGGCGCTGCGAGCGCGCCTTGCCGAGGCGCAGCGGTCCGCTCCCTATCCGGACCGCGCGACGCGGCAGCGGCGGCTGTCCGCGCTGGAAGCGCTCGTCGCCGAAAACCTCGAGCGCATCGCGCAGGCCATCGACGCCGATTTCGGCCGCCGCCCCGAGCGCGAAACGCGGCTGCTGGAAGGATTCCCCGCGCTGCAGGCGATCCGGCACGCGCGGCGTCACGTCGGCGCCTGGATGCGGCCGCGCGGCCGGTTTGCCTCGCGCTGGCTGCTGCCGGGCCGCACGCTGCTGCTGCCGCAACCGCTCGGCGTCGTGGGCATCGTGTCGCCGTGGAATTATCCCCTGCTGCTGTCGGTGGCGCCGCTCGCCGCGGCGCTGGCGGCGGGCAATCGCGCCATGCTCAAGCTGTCGGAAGTGACGCCGCGCGCCTCCGCCGAGCTCGCGTCGCTCGTGACGAAGTATTTTCGCGACGACGAGGTGGTGGCCGTGGAGGGCGGCGCGGCGGTCGGCGCGGCCTTTGCGCGCCTGCCGTTCGGGCATCTGCTGTTCACGGGGGCCGGGCCCGTGGGACGCGAGGTGATGCGCGCGGCCGCGGAGCATCTCACGCCGGTGACGCTCGAGCTGGGCGGCAAGTCGCCGGCGATCGTCGCGCCCGGCTATCCGCTCGAGCACGCCGCGGAGCGCATCCTGCTCGGCAAGTGCATGAACGCCGGCCAGACCTGCGTCGCTCCGGATTTCGTGCTCGTGCCGCGCGGCGCGGAGCGCGCGATGGTCGCGGCCCTGCGCGCCGCGACGGAGCGCCTCTATCCGAACCTGCCGGCGAACGCGGATTACGCGCACATCGTGTCCGCGCGGCATTACGAGCGCCTGGCCGCCCTGCTCGAGGAGGCGCGCGCGGCGGGCGCGGACATCGTGCCGCTCAGCGCGGCGATGGAGCAGCCGGATGCGGCACGACGCCGTTTCCCGCCGCTCGCGATCGTGAATCCGCCGCCGGGGCTGCGGCTGATGCGCGAGGAGATCTTCGGGCCGCTGCTGCCGGTGATCGCCTATGGCGACCTCGACGAGGCGGTGCGCTTCGTCAACGCGCGCGAGACGCCGCTCGCGCTGTACGTGTTCGATCGCGATGCGCGGCGGGTGCAGGGCTTGCTGGAACGCACGCTGTCGGGCGGCGTGACGGTGAACGACGTGTTTCTGCACGTGGCGGAGGAGTCGCTGCCCTTCGGCGGCGTGGGCGCGAGCGGCATGGGGGCGTACCACGGCCGGGCCGGATTCGAGACGTTCTCGCAGCTGCGCCCGGTGTTCCTGCAGTCGCGCTGGGCGTCGACCTGGCTGCTCAACCCGCCGTTCGGCGAGCGCTTCGACCGCCTGCTGCGCTGGATGCTGCGCTTCTGAGGGCGCCCGGCGCCGCGGTCGCGACGCGGCGCTACGCCCAGGCGAACGCGACGATGACGAAGTCGTCGCCCGAGTCGCGCTGCGCGCCGAGCTTGACCAGCCGCGTCTTGTCGCCGAGCAGCGCCTCGCACATCATCTCCGGCACGTATTCCTTGGGATCGATGGCCAGCGTGTGGCTGGCCGCCGGCCCGGCGGCGGCGTCGGCTTCGAGCATCACGGCGTTGACGTAATCGTACTTGTGCGAGCCCGTCGAGCTCGCCCAGGTGGAGGCCAACTGGCCCTCCTTGCCGACGAGCTTGAGCCACATCGAAGACGGGTTCTTCGAGAGAATCTCGATCCCGGCGACGACCGTCATGCCGGCGCGCGCGTCCAGGCGCCGCAGCACGCCCACCCACCAGTAGTCGGCTTCCGCGCGCTTGACCGCGCACAGCCGCCCGATCTTCACCCACTCGCCCTGCTTGAGCGGCACCTCGACGCCGATGCCGTTCTCGCTGACGTCCTTCTCGTTCCAGACCTCGGGCGCGACATCCAGTTCCTCGGCGGCGAGCGCGAGCTTGCGCCCGCGCTCCTGGAACGTCGCCTCGATCGCGCCGAGCTGGTCGGTGCCGACCTGGATCACGACGCGGCGGATGGCCTCGAGCGAATGCAGGATGTAGACCTTGCCCTTGGCCTGCGTGCGCTTGTTGAGCCGGAACGGACGTTCGCTGCCCCAGTACAGCATGAGATGCCGGAGCACGCGGACGAGATCCCAGCGCGAGAATTCCTGCCCCTCCTTGCGATCGCCGGGCAGCGGGTTGGATTCCTCGCGGTCGAGCAGGTCCTTGAGGCGCTGGATGCCGGTGCCGGGACCGAAGAACCGCGCCGTGGGCGCCTTCGGCGGCGAATCGCCGTATTGGAACGGGCTGGCGGGCTGCGCGAGGTCGATGGAGAAGGGCAGCGCGGGAGCCGGCGCGGCGGCGATCTCGAACGCGTTGGCAATGCGCGCGACCAGGCGCGCGGCGAGCTCGACGTGTTCCGGCGCGAGCGATTCCAGCGCCCCCATTTCGAGCATCAGCGGGCGCAGCAGTTCCCATTGCGGCGTCGTCGGGTTCTGCTCGCCGCGGTAAGGCTTCGCGCTGCGGCTCACCAGGCCGGCCTTCTCGGCGATGTCGTAGTAGCGGTAGAGGCGTCCCCAGACCTGGCTGTCCACGCCCTGATAACCCAGGTGGCGGACTTTCTCCTGAATCGCGGTGCAGCGCATGCCACGGCACACCACGGAGGCCTGCTCGTCCGCGTTGCCGGCCGCGGTCTCGCCGTCGATGCCGAAATCCTCCACCAGGCAGGCGAGGTAGGCTTCCGACAGCGCAGCGCGAAACGCGATGGATTTCTGGCAGCGGTCGCGCGAGCGATGGTCGTGGATCCGTGCCGCGTTGATGTACTCGGCGAGGAGCTTCTCCTCGAACCGCTGGCCGGTGTCTTCGAGGACCTGGAGCACGCCGGCGCGCAGCGATGCCGTGTAGCCCGGCGTCTGGCTGACCGATTCCACCCAGCCGACGATTTCCTCCAGCGCCTTGCCGGGGTTCGAATCGGGCAGATCCGCGAGCAGCTTCTCCGCCTCCCGGACGCTGTACATCGGGTGATCTGGCCGTTCCCCGCCGCCCGCAAGCCCCTTCAGCCACTTAAGCATGTCGCGTCTCCCTGTCGGAGAATTCTACCGCCTGCCTCACCACGTCAGACGCCGAGGTAGCGATGCTGGACTTCCTCCTGTGCCGTGAGTTCCGCGGACGTTCCAGTCCAGGCCACGCGGCCCTTCTCGAGGATGAAATGATAATCCGCGACGCGCGTCAGCGCCCGGACGTCCTTGTCGATGACGAGGATGGACAGGCCGGACGCCTTCAGCTGCTCGACCGAGCGGTAGATCTCGGCGCGGATGAGCGGCGCCAGGCCCTCGGTCGCCTCGTCGAGGATCAGCAGGCGCGGATTGGTCATCAGCGCGCGGCCGATCGCCAGCATCTGCTGCTCGCCGCCCGAGAGCTGGTTGCCATAATGGCGCTGGCGCTCGGCGAGCTGCGGAAAGAAACCGAACACGCGTTCGAGCGTCCACGGCGACGGCTCGCCGCGCCGGTTCGCCGCCGTGGCGACGAGATTCTCGCG
>DKBI01000061.1 GCA_002451175.1 Betaproteobacteria bacterium UBA6904 | reverse complement strand
CAGCGTGAAGCCTCGCAAGTCGTTCGATCGATCGAATTTCATGACTAGACGCCCAATCACCGTGTTGTTGTAGAAGATCCTCAGCCGTTCAGCTCGATGCGGTACGCACCGCCTCCGCGAGCTCCTGCACGTCCACCGGAAAACCGGGCACGACGCGCGCCCCATTCCGCTGCAACACGTCGTTCAGCTCGGTGGCGCCCCGGTCGCTCACGAAGATCACCGGCAACCCGGCCCAGGCCAGTTCGGCGCGCAGCTTCTGCAGCCACTGGAGCAGCTCCGACTGCTGCATGCGCGCATCCGCCACGACCGCAAACACGCCTGAGCGTTCCTGCAACGCTGCGCGCGCATCGACAATCGACTCGACGCGCTGGACCGGATAGCCGGTTTCCTCCGCCAGACCGTGGGACAGCGCTTCGTCGCGCGAAAGCAGGAGCAGGCCGAGGCGACCGCCGCCTGCCGAGTCCGCGCTGCCCAGGACCTGCAGCTGCGCGACCGGGTATTCGTGCAGCTCCGCCAGTTCATGCCAGAAGCGCATGCCAAGCACCTCGTGCACCTCGTCCACGGTCGTGCGCCCGGACACCAGGAGTTCCGCGGTGTTGGCTGCCATGCCCCGGTGGCTGTCGCCCGCCGCCTTCTTCAACTCGCGCAGGTCGCGCACGCCCTGCAGCAGCTTCTCGCGCAGGGCGGACGTCATTTCCAGCCGCTCGATCACCGGCGTACAGCCGACATAGCCGCTGTAGCCGCAGACCTCGCAGCCGATGGCATGCCGCGCGGGCTTCTCGCCGCAGATCGCCGCGAACTGGGTCTCCAGGGGCGTCAGAGTCCCCTTCACCGGCCGAGCGCAAGCCTCGCACAGCGAACGCACGAGGCGCTGCGAGACGATGCCGACGAGCGAATCGGCAAGCGTCGGCGCGTCCAGGCCGAGGTTCAGCAACCGCGGGATGGCGCTGAGCGCGTCGTTCGCGTGCAACGTGGAAAACACCTGGTGCCCGGTGAGCGCGGCCTGCGCCGCGATGTTCGCGGTTTCCGCGTCGCGGATCTCGCCGATGAGGATGATGTCCGGGTCCTGTCGCAGAATGGCCCGCAGGCTGTCGGCGAACGTCAGGCCGCGGCGTGGATCGATGTTGGTCTGCGAGATGCCCGGCAGGACGTACTCGACCGGATTCTCGACCGTCATGATGTTGACGTCCACGCGGTTCAACTCCGAAAGCAGGCTGTAGAGCGTCGAGGTCTTGCCGGAGCCCGTCGGCCCGGTCAGCAGCACGATGCCGGAAGCATAGGCGCACATGCGCTGCAGCGCCTGCTGGTCGCCCGGCGAGAATCCCCGCCGCGCAATGGAGAAATTCTGGCGCTGGTTGAGCAGGCGCGCGACGATGCGCATGCCGCCGTGGCCCGGCAGGAACGACAGCCGCGTGTCGTACTCGGCGTTTCGCCACACCAGTCGAAACCGCCCGTCCTGCGCCTCCATGAACTTCGAGGGATCGGCCTTCGCATTCACCAGGAAGTAGCGGGCGAGGCTCTGCAGCGTCTCCGCGGGAATGGTGCCGACGCGCACCAGGCGCCCGTCCACGCGAAAGCGGATCGCGCCGCCGCCAGCAAACGGCTGAATGTGCACGTCGGAGGCGCGCCGCTTGATGGCGTCCCGCAGGAGGGCCTTGGCCAGACGCACCGTCGCGACGTTCTTCGCACTGGACTCGTCCGCAGCGCCGAGGTCAATGGCCGCGATGCCCGCGTCCCGCGCGTCGCTGTCGGCGGCGTAGAGGTTCGTGAGGTAGGAATCGATGTCGTCCGGCGGGATGATCTGGAACTTTGCGCGGCGCCCCGTCGCGAAACGCAGCGCCGCCTCCGCTTCTGCGATTGCCGTCGGGTCGCTGATGCCGTACACCGCGGCGCCCTCGTCGAAGCGAAGCGGCAGGACCTGGAAGCGCCGGCACTCGCCTTCCGAGACTTCCACAGCCGCCGCACGGTCCAGCGCTTTGGGGTCGCCCACGGTCAACCCTGCCGCCGCCGCGACCGCGGAAGCAAGCGTGGCGTCGTCCACGCGGAACAGCGCGAGGACCTGTCGCCAGGCTTCCGGCAGGTACGGCGATAGCGTGAATTGTCCGGGCACCTCGACTTCCGGCCGGGTGCGCGCCCCCGCCTGGAGCAACCAGGCATGGCGCGCACCGTCGGTCCGCCTAGCGTCCGTTGCGCTCATTTGACGGTTGCAACCAGTCTTTCCATTGACCCAGGGGGATGCCGCCGATATCGTGTCGCATCAGGTTGATTTTATAGGACGGCGTTGCCGCCCGGCCCTGCGTGTCAGAAACGGCGCGGCGCACGGGGCCGATCCTGCCGACGCCGTTACGCCTCCGCCCATGCGCGACCAGGATTCGAAAGACGACGATCTGAACGCTCTGCTCGCGCGAGGCCGCGCGGACCCGGCGCGCCGACCTTCGGCCGCTTCGCGTTCCGGCAAAGCCTCGGACGGCACGCGAGCGGCCGCGGAAGAGAGCGTGGCGGACGCGCTCAAGCAGGCCGCCCAGTCGGGCGGACGCATCGGGTCATCGCGGCTGGGGTCTACCAGTCCGGCACCGGATGGCGAGTCGTTACAGAGCTTGCTGCGGGAGCGCAGCGCTCGGGATCGGCCCGCGGTCCCAGCGCGCGAGCGGACCGCCAGGGGAACGCCGGCGTCCGCAACCGGCGACCAGGAATTGGAAGGACTGCTGCACGGCGGCGGCGCAACGCGACGGCCGGTCGCAACCGCTGCCGAGGCCAGCGAAGCCCCTTCGGTCGAGGTCGCAAGGGAACTTGCCGGCGCCAGTGAGCGGCATGGGATCGCGCCCCCCGACGCCACCCGCACGATCAGTGCTGCGTACTGGCGGGCCGCGATCGTCGCAGGCCTTGTGGGTCTCGTCGGTGCGACCGTGTTTTATTGGCCGCGAAAGCCCCCCGGTCCGGACGAAACGCTTCGCCAGCTGGGCGACGCCGTGCGTCGCCATCAGGCCGCGTTCGGCGAACTGCCCGCCGAACTCAGGTTCTTCCCCGAGTTCCCGAAGGACGCGCTGGAATGGCGCCGCGAGCATTGGGACGCGCGAAACGCGGCGGGCAAGGTCGAGATCGTGTGGTTTCCGGACCGCTCCGGTCGCTTCGCCATCGTCCTGCGCGACAAGGGGGAGCAGGGGTGGGTGTTGACCGACGACGGGAAGATCGACCGCTTTACGATGCACTAGTCCGCGACCCGCGGAACCCTGCGTGAATCGTTCGCNNGGCAACGCCGGTGCCGTGCCGTCCTTGGCCTGCCCCGCGTACAGCGTGAGGTGCGGAAAGGGAATCTCGATGCCGCGCGCATCGAACGCCGCCTTCAGCCGGCGCAGGAATTCGCGCCGCACGTTCCACTGCTCGATGCCGACCACCTTGAGCCGGCAGCGCAGGATGACCGCCGAATCGTCCCAGCGCTCCACGCCGATGATTTCCGTGTCGCCGAGGACGCGATCCTTCCAGGCGGCGTCCGCGCGCAGGCCCTGCCCCACTTCGGCCATCACCGCGAGCGCCTCGTCCACGTTCTCGCGGTAGGCCACGCCGATCTCGATCACCGCCTGCGCGTAGCCGCGCGTGCGATTGGTGACCGTGCGGATCTCGCCGTTCGGCACGAAATGCACGTGGCCCTGGAAATCGCGCAGGCGGACGTAGCGCAGCGTCACTTCCTCGACCAGCCCGTCGAGCCCCGCGATCACCACGACGTCGCCCTGGCGGATCTGGTCCTCGATGAGGATGAAGAATCCGGAAAAGTAATCCTTCACGAGGCTCTGCGCGCCGAAGCCCACCGCGATGCCGGCCACCCCCGCCGTGGCGAGGATCGGCGCGATCGAAATGCCGAGCTCGTTCAGCACGAGCATCGCGGCAATCACGCTGATCACGACCGAGCCCACGTAGCGGAATGCCCGCGTGAGCGTGCCGACGCGCTTGATCTCCTCGTTGCTGGCCAGCCGCGTCTCCATGTACGCGCGGAAGCGCCGAATTCCCCGATTCAGGACGACGAGAGCGACCCACGTCGCGGCGAGGATGAGCGCCACGTTGATCGCCGGACGCACGAGGTGCGTCCATCCCGTGAGCACGCCGCCGCTCAGACTGTTCAGCCAGGCTTCCAATTCAATGTCCTCCGGGTTCTTGCGCCGCGCCCCCTG